>JBNKYR010000077.1:0-14655 GCA_050300995.1 Crocinitomicaceae bacterium
TAGGTATTCCTATCTATATCCTGATGGCCATCGGGTTCATCGTTCTTTTCCTGAAAAGTCTAAAAAAGGAGATTTCCCTGGAAATTCAGGTATTGGTCGGTTTGGGATTTATTGCCTTTTTCGTGGCACATTCGCTCTTTTGGTATCTCGGAATATTTAACTCCATGGGATTAAAACGTGTGTTTGTAGGGGTAATGCCGCTGATGTCGATTTGTGCGTTATCCGGCTTTAACTTTCTTACAGAGCGATCCGGGCGCTGGCGGAAAATCACCTTTTCCGTCCTGCTCCTCCTCGTTGCCATTTTCCCTTTCACTCCCAACCATGCAGCACTTGATGTAGAGAAGGATCTGATGCTTACAAAAGACCAGCGAACTGCCCAAAAGATGGGAGACTTTATCAAAAAAGAATGTGGCACAGATCATTGTTTT
Source organism: Crocinitomicaceae bacterium (assembly GCA_050300995.1). GTDB lineage: Bacteria > Bacteroidota > Bacteroidia > Flavobacteriales_D > Crocinitomicaceae > UBA4466. The sequence goes on from JBNKYR010000077.1 coordinate 429, forward strand.
CTATTCTCGCATCCTTATTTGAGCCTGGTGTTGGACATCGATCATTTTGATCCGGCATCCCATGTCTATCTCAGCATGGAAACGGTCAAATGGTCAAAACCCGGTGACTTCATCGTCTGGGATAATTGGTTCGGTGCCGCGGAGCCCGGTGTTACACGGGAGTTTTTAGAAGGTCAGCCAAACCTGCGCCTGGTACATGAAGTCAGAGCCCGGGAAAATGAGCACAGCATTGAATATGTTCTTTTCGAGCGTTTCTGATTCATTTGCTCACTATTCATAATCATCATTTGCCGTATCTTTGTCGAAAATTTTCGACGAATATGCTTAAGCGACTCCTGTTTCCAGCCCTGTTCTTACCCTTCGGATTGTTCGGGCAAAGTTCTGTCATGACCGGTACCGAATTCGGTTTTGATGTTACGGCTTCCGCCTCCACCTACGGAGGAGATGTTGGACTCGGACTGAAGTACGGTATTAACCTTGGGGAATATTTCATCGTTGGCCCCTCTGCGCGCTACGAATACATCTGGTGGAAAAATTACACGAGCACGGGAGGCGTTTCTCCAACGGGATCGCGCAGCATTTACGGAGGAGGCGTATTCGCTCATGCACGTTTTTTTAATGCTTTGTTTTTGGGAGCAGAATTCGAAATGCTTAGTTCTCCGTATGACAGAAATGGCTTTCTAACTTTTCAAAAAACCTGGGCGCCAACACTCTTTCTTGGAGGCGGATTTTCCATGGAATTCAACGAAACGGTTCGTATCAATGCGGGAATCATGTACGACGTGATCAACGCTCCGAACAGTCCGTTCCGCAGTTCCTATTTTGCACAGAAAAAAACGTCCACCGGAGCAAATGCCGGTTACCTTCCGATCATTTACCGGATCGCCTTCTTCTTTCCGCTGACACGGCCATAAAAAAAGGCGACCAGGGCCGCCTTTTCAATTCGTTGTGAAATACCTTATTGAGGTGTTCCCATTGGCATTTGTGGTTTCGCCAGTGTACCTGCAGGACCGTAGTTCAGCAGTTCAATATAGAAACACAGGGATTCTTTCCCATTCTGCTCACCATAAGCCATTTCGTAAGGAATATACGTACGGTACTTTCCGCCTTTTTTCATTTTAGGAAGTACAAAGCCCCAACCGGAAATCACCCCATTCAGGTTGAAAGCAATCGGTTCGGTAGCCTGTCCCATCTGACGAGCCAGGAAGCTACTTTCAATGGTATCTCCATAGGCATTTGTCAGAATGTATTCCACCTGTACATCGTCGTTTTCAGCTGGCATTCCTCCTTTCCCTTCTTCAAGTGTCACGAGAACAATTCCATTGTCGAATACCTGAGCTCCCGGGATCTTACGTGCTTCGGCCAACATTTTGTCACCGGCGATCACGTTGAGGTCCATGATGAAATTACCCACCATGTCACGACGCTCCTTTTCTTCAATCAGAGTATCTGTTTTGTTCACACCGTGCTTGAACCCTTCTTTTACCATATCCAGGTTGATCTGCGACAATCCCTGCATTCGGATCATGTCCTGGTAGAAACGGGAAGCACTCTGACGTCCGATACACTTTGATCCTTCGTCAATATGCGTCGTATCAAAATCCTGATAATACGGTCCGAACAGCTTCACCATCACCTCATCACATTCGGAGCAGTCCTTTTCATTAAGGTTCATATTGAAGCCTTCCACCAGCAGGTCTTTGTTCAGTTTATCACTGACCGAACCATTCCCCATGATCTGCTGGGCACTGAGTGATCCAAGCACATATCCCAGGCGATCTTCCGCCGATTCGAGCACCAGGGGTTCTTCCACAGGCTCATTTTCACCTCCGCACGCAAACATCAGAAGCGCAACAGGAGCTACATACAACCATTTTTTCATTATGCGATATCAATTAATTCCACATCAAAAATAAGTGCCATATATGGTTTGATCGCACCACCCGGATGCGGATTGGCACCATACGCCAGTTCCTGAGGAATGTACAAACGGTACCTGGCTCCTTTCTGCATCAACTGCAGTGCCTCCGTCCATCCCGGGATCACCTGGTGTACTCCGAAAGTTGCAGGATTTCCACGCTCCACCGAGCTATCGAACACCGTACCGTTGGTAAGCGTTCCGTGATAGTGCACGGTTACATTGCTCTGCCCGGATGGCTTATCCCCACTTCCTTCTTCAATGACTTCGTACTGAAGACCAGATGCTGTAACATTCACTTCAGGACGTTTTGCATTCTCTTCCAGAAAGCGTTCTCCCTCTTCTTTGAATTCACGGTAGAGTTCCTCGCTTTTTGCCTGCAGGTAATTCTGGATCATTCGGTTCGCTTCTTCCGATGAAAATTTCGGTTGGTTACCAGCAAAGGCATCACGAAGCGCAGACGCAATTGCGTCCACATCCAGTTCATTCAGGTTTTGCTGCATGAGGCTCCCTCCTAAACTCATCCCCACGCAATAACTCACATCTTTTAAATCTTCGGCCATTTAATTTTTTTTCGACAAAGATAGCCTTTAAATTCACAGCGAACTTATCCCATCAGATTAATTCGCTATGTATTCAAAATCAACAACCTGGGACGAACAAGACGGATGTGCAATTTACCATGATCTGCTCATCGAAGCACCAATTGAAAAAGTATTTGCAGCCGTAACGGAAGCGCAAGAACTGGAAAAATGGTGGCCAAAACGCTGTACCGGTGAACCTCGTCTCTTTACGCAGTATAATTTCTTTTTCGGAGAACCCTATGACTGGTATGGTGAGGTTGTCGACCTGATTCCCAATCAGCGTTTCGTGATCCGGATGACCGAAGCCGATGACGACTGGAAAGGAACCCGTTTCGGATTTGAACTGCGCGAACAGGATTCCAAAGTACGACTCAGCTTTCATCATACGGGCTGGCGCGAATGCAATGAACACTTCCGTTACTCGTCTTTTTGCTGGGCAATGTTGCTGAACGGGTTAAAAAACTATACGAAAAAAGGGAAAGTTGTTCCTTTTGAAGAACGTGAATAGTATTTCTTACCGATGCTTTGTACCTTAGCCGGCGCTAATAACACATTCAACTTATGAAATCTACACTACTCACCCTTTTCTCTTGCTTCATTGCTGTTACCGGAAGCTTTGCACAAGTAGCTCTTGACACCCTGGCAATTCAGGATTTCGAAACAATTCCAGCAACACCTACCTGGACGTACACCGGTACATTGGCGGATACCCAAACAGGTTACGCAGCCACAGGCACCTGTATCCCCGGAACACCTCTCGGTATTGGTGGTTCAACAGCCTGGCATGTCGCTTCTCAGTCAGGTGGAAATCCCATTGTTTTCGACAACATAGCTATACCCACAGGGTATGATTCCATTCGTATGAATTTCCGGCTTGCAGGTCTCTGCCTGACCAGTACTTCCGGTGGACCGGATAACCTCGATTATGTTCTTGTGGAATATAGTTTGGATGGTGGAGCCACATACTCTCCACGTATCCGAGTTCGCGGAGCGATCAACAACAACAGTTTCTGGGCATACGACGCTACAGGCGTTGCATCGGTCTACTACCTGCCGGGAAGTGAAGTGGTATATCAACCAACAAATACAGGCCTTGCAGTTGCAGATGGTTATAGCTTTGTACAAATCAACTTTCCGGGTTCTATCTCTCAGCTGCAGGTGCGCATCACGCCTCGATCCAGTACCACATCCGATTCATGGCTGGTGGACAATGTATTGCTGACCGGCGAGGTTTCCTGCACCCCTTCTTCAAGTTCAATTACTGCGACAGCCTGCGACTCGTACACGGCTCCGTCCGGAGCAGTCTACACAAGTTCAGGTTCCTACACCGACGTCATCCCGAATGTATCCGGTTGCGACAGTACGATCAACATTGCACTAACCGTGAACAACAGTTCATCCAATACGGATGTGATTACAGCTTGCGATAGCTTGACCTGGATCGACGGAAACACATACACAGCCAATAACAACACGGCTTCATATGTACTTACGAATTCCAACGGTTGCGACAGCACGGTTTATCTTGATCTCACCATCAATGCCGGACCGGACCTTATGGTCATACAATCGGGAGCAAATCTAACCGCTAATCAGCTCGGGGCAACCTACCAATGGGTGGATTGCGACAACAACAATACTCCGATCAGCGGCGCTACCTCACAGAGTTTCGCACCTACGGTTTCGGGAAATTATGCGGTTGAAGTAACCTTAAACGGTTGTACAGGTACTTCTGACTGTGCCAACGTGGACTTCACCGGAATCGATGAGCTTACGCAAAGTGAGAAGACGATCGTTGGTTACTACGACCTCTTCGGACGTGTCACCGAATTCGTGCCGAACACTCCGTTGCTTGTACACTACAGCGATGGCAGTGTTGAGCGTATTATGGTTGTGAAATAAGCGCTTCCGGGAACGAAGATTCCTTCGGACGAATTCATTATCTTTGGAGACCTAAAGCTTACTGGTGAAAGGTCGTATTCCAGCTGTTCTCCTAATTCTCGTGCTGATCGTTCCGGTGAGCGCAACCATGCTCTGGCTGAAAGCAGAACGGGAAGAGATCCGCGAGAAAGTGCAGGAAATGATCGGAAATCACCTGGAGGACGAAGACCTGACGCGCATTCAACTCAGTCTCGATGAGGCAGCCTCGGAACTCCGTTGGAACAATCCCAAAGAATTCGTTTACGGATCAGCACATTACGATGTGGTGAAAACACTGCGGGATTCCGACAGCATTACCTTTTTCTGCTGGGAGGATGAAGAAGAAACAAAGCTTGACAAAAAACTGAATCGTCTATTGCAGAAAGCACTTGGCTCGGACCAGCCTACCCAACAGGGAGAACGTCAACTTACACGTCTCTTTGAAGGACTGGGAATGCCGGAATCATTCAGTTATCGCATGATCGAACCGGAATCGGAGCGAAGCTTATTTTCGTATCACGTTGTATTAAAAGATACATCACCGGAAACGGATACCCCTCCTCCCAGGAATGCATAAGTAGATCACACACTTTCGGCACAGTGCCGAAACACACTCATTATTTACTTATGTTAATTGAACAATGAAACACATGATCATTTTGTGGTCATTTGTGCTTTGCAGTATGTCTGCGATGGCACAGATCATCACACTAAAAGATAAAGTATCCGGCGATCCTGTTTACGGCGCCACACTTACCAGCGAAAAAGGAAATTCGGCAGTAACCAACCCTGACGGGCAGGCTGATATCTCCTCTTTCAAAGACGCTGAAAAAATTGAGATCCGCGGAAGCGGCTTCTCCACCGTTACCAAAAGCTATGCGGAACTTGCTGCAACTTCATTCGAACTGGAGATGGAATCAACAGTGCTCCAACTGGACGACATGATCGTTTCGGCAACACGATGGAGTCAGAAGACCAGTGATGTTCCGGCGAAGATCATCACCATCAGTGCACGCGACATTGCATTGCAAAACCCGCAAACCGCAGCCGACCTCCTGGCCTCTTCCGGGAAGGTTTTCATTCAGAAAAGTCAGCAAGGAGGCGGAAGCCCGATGATTCGTGGATTCGCCACGAACCGACTGCTTTACACCGTGGACGGAGTGCGCATGAACACGGCCATTTTCCGTGGCGGAAACATCCAGAACGTGATCTCCCTCGATCCGTTTGCTACTGAATCTGCTGAAGTGCTCTTCGGGCCGGGTTCCATCATTTACGGGAGTGATGCGATCGGTGGGGTAATGAGCTTTCAAACCCTCACACCACAGTTTTCGCTGGACGACAAACCTCTGGTTACCGGAAAAGGCGTGACGCGCTACTCTACCGCCAACAAGGAAAAAACAGCACATTTCGACATCAACGTGGGTTGGAAAAAATGGTCGATTCTGACAAGCCTTTCCGCAAACGATTACGAAGACCTGAAAATGGGAAGCTACGGTCTGGAAGAATACCTTCGACCTTTCTATGTTCAGCGTATTGACAGCACCGATGTGGTTGTTACCAATGACGACCCGAAAGTGCAGCGTCCATCCGGTTATTCGCAAATCAACCTGATGCAAAAGATCCGTTTTGCTCCGAATGAAAACTGGGATATCCAGTACGGTTTCCACTATTCGGAAACTTCGGAATATTCGCGTTACGACCGCCATATCCGCTACAAGAATGGCCTCCCACGTTACGGTGAATGGAACTACGGTCCGCAAAAATGGATGATGAACAATCTGTCGGTCACACACCACGGAAAAAATGGAGTGTACGATAATCTGACTCTCCGTCTTGCACATCAGTTCTTCGAAGAAAGCCGTATCAGTCGTGACTTTAATAAGTTTGACCGCGAAACCCGCATAGAAAAAGTGAATGCCTATTCCGGCAACCTTGATTTCGTGAAGAAGATCGGCGCAAAAAACACGCTCTATTACGGACTTGAGGCAGTTTGGAACGATGTAAATTCTACTGGGATTGACGAAGACATCAGCACGGGAACGAAAACAGCTGGCCCTGCACGCTACCCGCAGTCAACCTGGAATTCTTACGGAGTGTACCTGAACGATCAACACAAATTTTCGGATGCTTTCCTGCTCCAGGGTGGTGTGCGCTACAACTACTTCGGACTGGATGCCACTTTCGATACGACTTTCTATCCTTTTCCTTTCACGGACGCCAGCCTGAGTAACGGTGCACTGACAGGAAGCATTGGTTTTGTTGTACGCCCTACACAACGTTGGGTAATCAGTATGAATGCCGGAACTGCCTTCCGATCTCCGAATGTGGATGACGTCGGAAAAGTCTTTGATTCCGAACCAGGGTCGGTCACTGTCCCGAACCCTGACCTCGAAGCAGAATACGCCTATAACGTGGATCTGGGTGTCGCGAAAATGTTCGGCAAGTGGGTAAAAGTAGACGTGACCGGTTATTACACCATTCTGAAAAATGCGTTGGTCCGTCGCGACTTCACTCTGAACGGTATGGACAGCATCATGTATGACGGATCATTGAGCCAGGTACAGGCGATCCAGAACGCGGCTTTAGCGACGGTTTACGGTGTGCAAGCCGGTCTGGAGATCAATCTTTCGCATGGATTCAGTCTGACTTCCGACTTCAATTATCAACTCGGAGAAGAAGAACTGGATGACGGAACCGTGAGTCCTTCCCGTCATGCATCTCCGTGGTTTGGAGTCACGCGTCTGAGTTATGCATACGGACGACTGAAATTGCAACTCTATGGCATCTATTCAGGTGAAAAGAGTTTCGCGGAAATGCCGGAAGATGAAAAAGGCAAAGATTACATCTATGCCATCGACAACAATGGAAATCCCTATTCTCCGGGATGGTACACGCTGAACTTTAAGGCGATGTATAATTTCGAGAAGAACTTCGGTGTAAGCGCCGGAATCGAGAACATTACCGATCAGCGCTACCGACCATACAGCTCGGGCATCGTGGCACCGGGAAGAAACTTTATTCTTTCCCTGCGCATGTCGTTCTGATTTTTTTTAGTTCGTTGAAAACGGCCGTCTCGTCTGATGACGGCCGTTTTTCATTTACCTCAATGCCTGCAAAAGATCTTCCCAGATATCCTCTATGTGTTCCAATCCGATCGAAAGGCGTACCAATCCGTCCGTGATCCCAACGGAAAGACGTTGTTCCTGTGTCAGTTTCGAGTGCGTGGTTGAAGCCGGATGTGTGGCAATACTGCGTACATCGCCCAGATTCGCAGTCAGAGAGAAGAGTTGTAAACAATCCAGAAATTTTTTGCCTGCACTCAATCCTCCCTTGAGTTCAAAGGTCACGATTCCGCCTCCCGCACTCATTTGCCTTTTCGCCAGCTCGTATTGCGGATGTGAGGGCAGATACGGATATTTCACCCACGCTACCGAAGGATGCATTTCAAGGCGCCTGGCAATCTTCAGCGCATTGTTGCAGTGACGTTCCATGCGTACATCCAGCGTTTCCAGCGATTTTGACAATACCCATGCGTTGAAAGGACTCAACGCCGGTCCGGAATGACGTGCAAAGGCTTTTACTTTTTCAATGATCTCTGCCGAAGAAAGAATGATCCCTCCCATCGTTCTTCCCTGCCCATCGATGTACTTCGTTGCCGAATGGATCGAAACATCGGCTCCCAGAGCAAACGGTTGCTGAAGAATGGGCGTGGCAAAACAATTGTCTACTACCAGTAAAATCCCTTTGCGCTTTGTGATCTCCGACAAGTAACGAATATCAAGCAGGTCCAACGCCGGATTGCTTGGTGTTTCCAGGTAAAGGATCTTTGTTTCCTGAGTGATCGCAGCTTCGAATGCTTCTTGACGATCAAAGTCTACATACGTCGTGGCAATCTTCCATTTCGGCAGGATCTCCGTGAAGAGTTTATGCGTTGACCCGAAAACCGAACGACAGGAAACAATGTGATCACCGGCTTCCAGTAACCCTGCGAAAAGTGTAAAGACCGCTGCCATTCCCGTTGCGGTGGCCCAGCCACTTTCGGCTCCTTCGAGTGCAGCCATTCTATCAATCAGCTCACCCACATTCGGATTGGCATAACGGGCATAAATATGTCCTTCCTTTTCCTCGGAAAACTGTGCCCGCATGTCCTCTGCATCGTCGAAAACAAAACTGCTGGTCAGGTAAAGTGGTACCGAATGCTCGTTGTTCAACGAACGCTCGTGCTGAATGCGAATAGCTTGTGTGCGCGAATGGCTCATGTCAATTGATTTGAAAAGTAATACGTATGTCGTCCCGCAGAGAAGCAGCCACGGAACAATATTTATCCAAGGCGAGGCGAACGTCCTTGTCAAGACGTTGCTTATCAACAGCATCATCGGCCTCTATAACAAGGTGAATGAATTCAAAGGGCGATGGTATCCCTTCGCGACGTCCTGCTTCGATAGAAATCCGGAAGTGATCACTTGGTTCCCGCTGCTTCTTCAACATCAGCAAAACGTCGATAGCGATGCATCCGGCAAGACCTCCGGCCACCAGTTCCATGGGGCGCAGTCCTTTGTTCTGCCCTCCCGATGAAGGCGCCGCATCCAGCAGGCAGGCACTTCCTGATTCATTCTCCAGACGAAAAACGAGCGGCTGTTCGATATGCTCCAATACAAGTTTCATTGTGGTAGTTTTGATTTAATGCTGGCATACAGGATCGTCCCGGTGAGCACACCAACTATGGTAATCACCCCGATCTTCCAGTCCAGACCGACAAGAACAAAAACGGGAGCCGTGCACGCTCCTGTAATCGCCCAACCAATTCCGAAGAACAGGCCTCCGATCACATTCCCAAACGGTTTTCGCTCCTTGGCGACCGGTTTGATCTCCTTTCCCGAAACCGAGCGAATACCGGCCTTTTTCAACAACCAAACGCCCAATGCTGCAGTGGCAATCGCCGATCCGAGCACGCCGAACATGTGAAAGGAATCAAAATGGAACATTTCCTGAATCCGATACCAGTGAAAAACGCCGGTGGCGATCAGTACAAAACCGAAGAGAGCACCTAGTAGCAGTGAGATCAGTGTTTTCATGATGAAGCAATTAATGGAATGATAAAATAGGTTCCCAGAAGACCACCGGCAAAAAAGGACAGGGTGGTCACAAGTGAACTACGCGCAAACAAGGCATTCCCCATGATACAGTGTCCGGCTGTACATCCGTCGGCATATCGTGCTCCAAAGCCCAGAAAGATTCCTCCGATCAGAAACAGGGGCCAATGCGCAAAAGAATAGATATCCAGAGCCTGACGACCATATTCCACCGAAGTATTCACCTTGGGTGGCTCAATGGCATCAAGAGCGAACAGCAACGTAGCTGCGACAATGATCCCGAGTACAAAATGCAACTGCCAGAGGTCTTTAATACGATCGTATCGGAAATAGGAAAGGCGGGGTAACAAATAACTGCCGATCACGCGGTACGACGAGGATACTCCCAGCTGTTTTTCACGGAGAACAAGCAGAAGCGGCACCGTAAATCCGATCAACGGCCCGCCAATATACCAGGGCAACTGTGTCATGATTCCAGGTTTTCTGCCAGATCAACCGCTACTGCTGATTGATCCGCATGTTCAACTTTGGCCAGAGCGCCCGGTAATACAAGCAGCGAAAGCGCTTCCTGGTCATTGATCCTCAATTCCGCAATCGTTTTCAGCGAAAGCCAACCGGTGCGATAGGCGTAGTCCCTTCCACGGAACTCTTCATAGACCTCGTAAAAAGGAATGCTCTCAATCAGGGCCTGATCAGCCGCCCCAAGATAGACGTGAACGAGTACATCCTCCGAGAATCGTATCCCTTTGTTCTCCGAAGATTTCCTGTATTCGTAACGATAATCGAATTTGAGCGCCGAAACATCCGAAAGAACAGCACTTCCCGTCGGATAGCTGCCGGCTCCTTTTCCGAGGAATAGCTGTCGGTCCGAAAACAGGGCCTGAACCGCCACCGCATTGAATTCGTTGTTCACTTCCCAGGCCGGATGTTCGTTTTCAATGAAATGTGGCGCCACAAACGCGATCACCTCCTCCCCGATCTTTTCAGCGCGGGAAAGCAATTTGATCCGGTATCCTTTCTCTGCGGCATAGGCTACTTCGTGTCGGGAGATTCCACGGATGCCAATATTCAACACCCGTTCCGGTTTCACAGAAAGACCAAATGCGTGCTTCAACAGAATCACCAGCTTGAATTTGGAATCGAAAGCATCTACATCAAGAGTAGGATCGGCTTCAGCAAACCCCAGCTCTTGTGCCTCCTGCAAAGCAGTTGCGTAATCCACACCGAAATTGGAACGGGTAAGAATGTAATTGGTGGTTCCATTGGTAATCCCTTCCACCGAAGTCAGTGAATCGTTGTTGTAGTATTCTTCCAGGTTTCGGATCACGGGAATGGATCCGGCTACCGCTCCTTCGTACAGAAAGGAAAGGTTCTTTTCAGTGGCCAGGTTGATCAATTCATCGAGGTGTTCAGCAATCAGTTTTTTGTTGGCCGATACCACATGTTTCCCTGCTTCAAAGGCTTTGCAGACGATCTCGTAAGCCGCCTCACTATCATCGATCAGCTCGATGACCACATTGATCTCCGGATCGTTGAGAATCTCTGATACATCAAAAGAAAATGCAGATCGAGGGAGCAAACGGGGCTTGTCCCGATCCTTTACTACGATCGTTTTAATACGTGCATCGATCAGTTTCGAGCGGTTCAGTACTTCATATAAGCCTGTTCCTACACAGCCGAAACCTACCAGTCCTATTGTCAGTTTTTTACTCATCATTTTTCATTTGGGGCGACTCAACGTGCGGTCGCGAGGTTCATTAATTGGTTTTTCTTAATTGTGCTTTTGAAGACCGTATGCCGGATCTGCCGGAAATTTCCCTCGAGAAAATCCCCGATAATGTGCGACAGTTGCTCCGTTTCGATCAGGAAGCCGTCGTGCCCGTACATCGAATCAATGGCAACGAAATCCGCTTGCGGAATATGCAAAGCCAGGTAGCGTTGTTCTTCCGTCGGAAAAAGCTGATCCGAAGAAACGCCGATGACAAGTGTGTTTGCCATGACTTCTTGCAGAGCTGTGGATACGGAATCCCTCCCACGCCCCACATTGTGTGCATCCATGGCCCGGGTCAGGGTCACATACGAATAAGCATCAAAACGCTGTGCGAGTTTATCGCCCTGGTAACACTGATAGCTGGCAGCACGGAAATCATCGGTCCGCTCGTTCGTGGGATCGGTTTGGGTGTCCACATAACCCCGGTACGTCCGGTAACTCAGCATGGCAATCGTTCGTGCAACGGCCAACCCCTCCTTCCCACCATCAATCTGGCCGTTCCCATAGGTCGGGTCATTGAAAATGGCAAGGCGCTGACTCTCGTTGAAAGCGATGCCGTAGGCCGAGTGACGTGCGTTTGTGGCTACGAGGATCAGGTTACGAAACACTTCCGGTCGGGCAATCGACCACTCCAGGGCTTGCTGCCCTCCCAACGAGGCCCCGATCAATGTGTAGACCTCGGCGATTCCCAGCACTTTACGCACTTCCTCAAACAAACGGGCCTGGTCGCGTGTGGTCACCAGCGGAAAGTCTTCCAGCAAAGCAGGGCGATCTCCCTCCGGTTGAGCAGGGCCACTCGTTCCATAACAGGATCCGAGCATATTCACACACACTATGAAATGCTGATCCGGATTGAAGAGATCGCGTTCTCCGAACAATCCCGTCCACCAGTCGAGCACATCACTGTTGGCCGTTAAGCCATGACATGCCCAAACGACATTGGTGCGGGCAGCGTTCAGTCGACCGTAAGTGTGAAACCCTACGGTAATTTCTTCGAAAATATAGCCGCTTTCCAGGCGGAAAGCCTTTAGTTTGATTTCCTGGTACATAAAATTTGATTTAGACGGTGGCATGCACTCCGCAGGAGCGGAGCGTCAATAGATTCCTATGATGCGTGCGATCAGGAACAGCAACACATACACATGCAACATGTATGCATCAATGCTATTGTTCGGGAACCCGGGAACGGTTCAACCAAAATACTTCCTGAAATGAGATTTACGTTTTTCATACTCTTTCAATTTATATTCTCCCGACACTGTGTCGGAATCAGGAATTGGCACCGGTTTTCCAATATCGAACCCAACATTCGATACTTCTAGTTGGTTGCCAGAGGGTCATCGAGCCTGTCTCTCACCTCTTCTTTATAAATCAAAAGCTACCGTCGTAGCGATCTGATGGCACAAATGTTTGAAAATTGTTTTGGAATAAACAAACGAAATCTGAAATAATTTTTGAACGCCTTTCTCCACGGGCGATTGCGAAGGGTTTAAATGAAATCGGTACTTTTATGTACAGCTTCCAGGGAATACCATGAAACAGAAATCACCCTTCATCATGACCATTGTCACCATCGCCATGCTGGTCACGGCAGGCTTTGCGTACGTGTTGGTCATCAAGCCGACTTACCTCGACAACCCGACACAAGAGACCCAGGCAGATCTTGGAAAAAAGCAATCGATGACCCTGGTAAAAACACCTGATCAGGGCGACATTTACAGCCTGGAACTGGACTTCACGGGATCGAGTTCCGACATCTTCGACATCCTGATCTCCAATCCGCAGCATCCGGTAGCCACGATCTCACTGAAAGGCGGGGACATCGATCAGGTTTACAAAAACGACTGGTACAGCGACACCTGCCTGCTGGAGATTTATCCCCGGGAAGGAACCACTGGAAATTTGACAATTTCTTATCGTTTTCTTGGTCTGGACTGAGCCTCCTACCCGGCTTTTATTTCCTATTTTTGAGACAGATGAGTTTACAGGGTACTACATACTGGTTGATCTCGATTGCACTTATCATCCTTGCATTAGTGTACGGAGAACCCCTGATCGTGCCCTTCATTTTTTCGCTACTGATCTGGTTTGTGGTGAAGAAGGTTCGGAACATGGTCGATAAAGTTCACTTTGTGAGACAATACATTCCTACCTGGGTAAAAACAATTTTCGCTTCCCTGGTGATCTTCGGCTCGCTTTTTTTCATTGCCCGTGTGCTCACACAGAGCATTGAATCACTGGCATACTCTTACCCGAAATACGGTTCGAATGCGGAAGTCATTGCAGTACGTCTGAACGAATTGTTCAAGATCGATGTTCAGGAAGAGATCACGAACTTCGTAGAGAACTTCGATTTTTCCACTTATCTGCGCTCGCTGCTCAACTCACTTTCTGACCTGCTGGGAAACATGGTACTGATCATCTTCTACACGGTTTTCCTCTTCGTGGAAGAATCGCTTTTCGGGCACAAGATCAAGCTGATCCTTTCAGACCGGGCACGCTTTGAGAACTACAAAACTGTGATCCGAAAAGTGGATAAATCGATGTCGGGTTACATCAGTCTTAAATCCCTGATCAACCTCATCACGGCTACACTCGGGTATTTCATTATGCTGGGTGTCGGTCTTGATTCTCCCTTGTTCTGGGCTTTCCTGCTCTTCATGTTCAACTTTATTCCTTCGGTGGGACCGATCCTGGGAACACTTCTTCCTGCCCTGTTTTCGCTGCTGCAATTCGGTGAATTCATTCCGTTCCTCGTGGTCCTTTTCGGCGTAGGAAGCGTGGGCATGTTGGTCGGAAGTTTAGTGGAACCAAAACTGATGGGGAACACATTGAACATCAGTCCACTCGTAGCAATCATCTCCCTTGCCTTCTGGGGCAGCCTCTGGGGAATTGTGGGCATGCTGCTGAGTGTACCAATCACCGTGGCACTGATTATTAT
>JBNKYR010000078.1:0-14599 GCA_050300995.1 Crocinitomicaceae bacterium
TCTTTCCTTGCTCTCCACCGAATTGGTCGGCGAAACCATCGGTCAGCATGAGGATCAGGTCGCCGTTGCGTAATTGGATGGTTTGTGTGGTAAACGGCGGTGGTACGGCAAAGAAATGACCGATCGGCATTTTATCGGGAGCAATCTCATGCAAGCTGTAATCCCGATCCTTGCTCTGAAGGCTTCGTTTTGCAATTTCATCGGCTTCCAGTTCCCCTTTGCGTAAGATCCAAAGCGAATTATTCGCGCCTGCAAAATGCAGCAATTGCCGGTTCTTATCCCATACGCAGAGGGCAATGTCCATTCCGTCTTTCGAATCGTGTTCGCTGTTTTGGTTAAGGGCCGTGACGATCTTGGTGCGCAGGTGATTAAGGATCGTCCCCGGATCAGTATTGCCGTTTTCGATGACAATTTCATTCAGGAAACCAATCCCGAGCATGCTCATGAATGCGCCGGGTACACCATGGCCGGTACAATCACCAACAGCCCACACGGAGGTGTTTTTCTCCGCATTGTAATGGGCCCAGTAGAAGTCACCGCTCACCACGTTTTTCGGCTGGAAAAAGATAAAATGCTCAGGACTGATCCGGTTCCATTCTTCTTCTTTAGAGATGATGGCTTCCTGGATTCGTTTGGCATAATTAATACTGTCTGTGATCTCCGTATGCTGTGTCTGGATTTCTTCTTTCTGGCAGCTCACCAGTTCCTTTTGCGCAGAGATCAATTTGTTGTTTTTGTACAGGAAATAGACTCCCACCGAAACCAATAGAAGAGCAATTCCTGAGATCCATAGCAGAATTTCCCTCGACCTGATCTTCTGATCATTGATTCGCTGGTCGTGGGCCGCTTTCATATCGCGCTTTACCTGTTCCAATGAATCCTTCATCGCCTTTTTTTCCTCCAGAAACATGTCTTCGGCGTCCAGGGCGGCGTTGTTGAGTTGGTAATTGTTTAAACTATCATTGAACTGCATCGACAATTCCAGAAACTTCAATGCTTCGGGAAAGTTCTTTGCTTCTTTGGCGATTTGCGCTTTCAGTTCGTAGCCTTCTTTCAATAGCTCAAAATCTTCGGCAAGTTCGCCATAGTGAAGACAGGTGTCTGCGTATTGTCGGGCCTCGGGTAAACGATGCATTTTAAGATAGGTGTCTGCCAATCCGAGATAGCCGATTCCATTCGTCCGGTAAGGTTCGTGACCTTTGGACAATTCCAGGGAGCGGACCATGTACTCAAAGCCTTTGTCCAATTGCTTCATTTCGAGGTACACGTTTCCCATGTTAAAGAGAATCTGCGACTGACGTTCAAGGTTGTTTTTTTTCTCAGCGTACATCAATCCCTCTTCATAATACTCCAGTGCCTTGTTGAATTTTTTGTCATGATATTCCACCAGGCCAAGGAGATTCAGTGCAATGGTCATAATACTCGTGTCCTTGTATTCCTTTGCAAGTTTATACGCTTTGGAGCTGTATTCTTTACTCTTATCAAGGTTGCCGATCATCTTGAATACATGCCCCAGGTTCACATAGGAAGGAACCGCAAGTTTCTTGTCATATTTTTCTGCGATCCGGATGCTTGTAAAGTATTCATCTGCGGCTTTGTCCTGATCTCCCATATATGTGAGGATTCCGGCTGCCACGCTATGCGCCTGTACCTGGAGTTTGGGAATGTTGGAACGATCCGCAATTTTGAGAGTGATATATGAATAGTGGAGTGCGGAATCAAGCTGATTACTATACACCAATGCACGCGAAAGATTGTTCAAGGCATCCACCTGGCCTTCATAATATTCGATGGCTTTTGCTTTTTCGAAAGCTATGTGTGAATAGCGTGCGGCGATATCCGCATGGCTATATACCGTGTCTTCGATGATGACGTTGAGTTCGTCAATTGCTTCTTTGGTGATTTTGGCGTTCTTTCCACTTCCTGTCAGCCCCAGTTTTTTCAAAACGGGATCTTTCTGGCCGTAGCCGCAAAGACTAAAGAGCAGGATGCTTAGGGTCAGGAGGAGTTTCATACGTGAATTGCTGATCAAATGTACGAAAAACCCTGTGATTCAGTCTTCAAGTTAGGACAAGCTATCGTAAAACACTCACGTGCCCCGTTTTCACTCTTCGGGGGTTGAAAGGTTCGCAGGAAACATAGGTTATTTTCCATACGTAACTGCCAGCCTGTACCAGTTTTCCGTTTGGTCCGGTGCCATCCCAACCATAATCCACGTTTTGGGATTCAAATACTTTATGTCCCCAACGGTCGTAGATTTCCATTTTCCATTCCACCACGTCCAGGTAGACAATCGGAGTGAAGGTATTGTTAAACTCGTCGCCATCCGGAGTGAAGGCATTCGGAGCATAAAGCGTGAAAGGTTCGATATATAATTCCTGCCAGGCCGTATCCTTACATCCCCATTCGTTGGTTACGATTTGCATTGGATAATGATGCCCGTCACGATAATAGAGGTGATACGGGCTCTGCTCAAAGGAATAGATCGTGGTGTCATCGAACCAATAGAAGTACTCTGTGGCACCGGATGATTCATCAATAAAAAGTACCGCAGAATGGCAAATGTCCGTGTAATCAGGAGTCACAGAAAATCCGGCTTCCGGGATTGGGCGAACATGAACAAGGTCATCCTTTGTCAGTGAAGTATCAACAATGCATCCGCTGGAAGTTGTGATGGTCAAAGTGACCGGGAAAGGCCCTGTTTGGGTGTACAGATGGATCGGATCCTGATCCGTTGAGGTTCCGCCATCCCCGAAATCCCAGAAATAATTGATTGGTGTTTCGGAAAAACTCTGATCAATAAAATGCGCTTCAAAAGGAACGCACTGCAAACCTGGGAGTAGAATAAAATCAATGGTCGGTTCCTGGTAGATGTAAATGTTGTGTGTAACACTTTCGACACAGTTTTCAAAGGTGCCGGTCAGCGTAATTGAAATAGTCCCGGTGGTATCAAAAGATACGCCTGGCACATCCACATCCTGCGAAGTAGGTATCGATGCATGCGGCCCGAAATTCCAGGTAAATACTGAAGTTGGCGGCCCGGACACTGTACCGTCAAAATTGAAACTGTTATTGGTAAAACACAAGGAATCCTCGGAAGTAAATGCAACAACCAGTTTTTCATTGAGGGTAATGGTTTCTTCCGTGGTATTGATGCATGCCGCGGAGGACCAGGCAGAGAGGGATACGGTGTACGTTCCGGGAGCGGGGAATGTATGTGTTGGTGTGACGGAGACGTCAGAAGGGCTTCCGTCCCCAAAATCCCAGGAGAAATTCGTGGCGTTCTGCGTCGAATTTCCAAAATCAATGGTGAGGCCTTCGCATTCGATAGCATTCGGCAATATAATTCCTGCAACCGGTTCCGGGAGGACATAGATGGAATCGGTGAATGATCCGCTACATACCTGATAGTCGGCCTGTACAGTCACGCCAAAAGACCCGGACTGGTCAAATACGACGCCGTTCACAGTTGCCCCGGTAGCAGTTGACGGATTGGCATTCGGCCCGAAATCCCAGGTAAGGGTTGTTCCGGCAGGCCCGTCCGTATTGGCTACAAAATCAAAACTATTGTCGAGAATACACAAGGAATCATTGGACGTAAAATCCACTGTGATGGAATTGTAAACCTGAATGTCCATATAGGTCGTATCTGTACACGGCCAGCCAGGATTTACCACGAGCATCACTTCATATTGCCCTGGAGCGGGATAGGTGTAGCTTGGTTCAAATAAAGTACTAACATCCGTGTTGATTCCGGCCACACCGAAATCCCAGGCATAGTTGGTTCCTCCGTAAGAATTGTTCACAAAGTCAATCGTAAGGCCGTCGCAATAGGAGATAAATCCGGGAAGCTGCTCCTGTGTCGGAAGAATAGCCTCCAATTGTAACTGGCAGTTGAATACCTTGAACAAGAAATCGCGGATAGTCCGGTTAATGACAACCCCGTTCCGGATTTCTTCCACCTGGATCCCCACTACGAACAAACCGGTAAGATTCGGAGAAGCCGTCAAAAGTCCGGTGCTCGGATCAATATTAATGGTAGCGCCTGGCCCAAGTGGATTCGGAGCGCTGAAACCGCCCGCCCAAACTACTGGCGAGTAAGGCGGTGGCGGAGCTGGATTGGGCGCCGGAGAAAGGCTACTTGCGCCGGAGAAAGGCGTAACGAGTGAATACACCAATTGGTCTCCATCCGGATCTGTGGCACTGTGGTCAAAGATCAGATCCTCATTATTGCAGAGCAGCAACGGCGGGTAATCATTGAAACGTGGAGAACTGTTGATGTAGTTGTTGTTGGTTGTGCCCGGCACCACACAAGTGAGGGTAAAACCGGTGTCATCCGGATTCACAAGGTTGGAAATATTTGGGCCGCGACAACAACGTTGGTAAGAGATGGTATAGCCTCCCGGAGTAGGGGGCAGGTTAACAACCGTTTGGTAGAGTGCGTTCTCCGTACAGATGTTGTTCGGAGGAGTTACACAGGGATTATTGAAGACCACCGGAACGTTCTGACTTCCCGGGAAAGGCACAGAAATGTTCTGGATCATCTGATTTGACGAGTTGTAGATCGTCAGGACAAGCGGATCGTCAAAGGCGGCACCAGTTGAAAAACAATCGCGGTAAACCGAGATGTAAAAGCGATAGTTGTTATTGCCCAGGTAATCATAGTAAATCTCGCCTCCCACGATATGAGAAGCGTTTGCCAGACTGGCAAAAAAAGTAAAAGCTATGATAAGTGCCGATCGCATGCCTAGGTTAGACGTAAATTTATTACAAATGTTGTTCCAAAAGAAAGAAAATCATTGGGTTCCATTGGAAAGCCAGATCATTTTTACAGACAATCACCCAGGTCATAGATCGAATGTCGGAATTCAAAAGGCAATGTATTTACCAATTTATCTACCGGGATTCGTCGTTCAATTGTTGGTGAGTCTATGAAACCAATGGCGGGCAGGCCATGCTGACGAAATAATTTCGTGTAGTATTCTTTTCGAAAGGGGTGATCTGGAAAAACGACATTGAACACACCGTTTGCCTGCTCGTTTTTTATACATGTCTGAATACAGCCAATTACATCATCAAGGTGGACAAGGTTGACCAGCCCGAATGGATTTTTCACCTCTGTGTTCCCTGCAAGATGAAACACCGGATGACGTCCTTTTCCGAAGAGTCCGCCCAATCGCAAAATGGTGAGTTTTTTTCCGGCTGCTTTTTGCAGGGTAGTTTCGGCGATGTAAAGAGAGGTTTGTTTTTCCGCTTCCAGGAAGTGAAAATCTTCGCGGTAAATGCCGGATTGTTTCGGGTAGATGCCAATGGATGAAGTAAAAATGACCTGTTTCACTTTTCCGAATTGCTTCACAATTGTCGAGAGCACTTTGCCATAATGGGAAACAACATCCCGCCGGATCGGAGGCAATGTCAGGATCAGGATGTCTGTATCCGAAGTGATTTTGTCAGGAATGGGTGTTTCCTTTTCACTGTCGTACAGGAAAGGAAGAACTCCGACTTCCCGGAGGCCGGGGAAAGTTTCTTCCGTACGCATAGACCCATAGACCTTGTGTTCCGCTTTCGCAAGTTTTTCAGCCAAGGGAAGGCCCAGCCAGCCACATCCGATAATTGTGATGGTCATGGAATCAAATCATCTTTAAATGTAACGAAAGTCAGGCTTTTTTAAGCAGGTATGCCCCGGATTTTACGCTATTTTTGCGTCATGGAATTCTCACGTGCGTTTATCCGTTTCAACTGGATCACCCTGATCCTGATCTACATGGTAGTGGTGGCGGGAAGTTTTGTACGGATTACAGGGAGTGGAATGGGATGTCCGGATTGGCCGAAGTGTTTCGGACAGTGGGTGCCGCCTACCGAAGAATCGTCGCTTCCGGAAGACTACAAGGATATTTATTCGGAA
Source organism: Crocinitomicaceae bacterium (assembly GCA_050300995.1). Taxonomy (GTDB): domain Bacteria; phylum Bacteroidota; class Bacteroidia; order Flavobacteriales_D; family Crocinitomicaceae; genus UBA4466. Next base: position 5,906 of record JBNKYR010000078.1, read on the forward strand.
AAGCGGGCCGGGAAGATTGAGAAATTTGCGCGCTTTCTTACTTCAATTGGCATGGAAGAAACGGCAGATCAGCTTCGGAACGACCCAATGCTTAGAGTGGAGGAGGATTTCAACGGCCGTAAAACCTGGACGGAATATGTAAACCGTCTCGTGGGATTTCTGGCGGGAAATGCCATGCTGCTTTCGTTCATCTGGTTGCTCTGGAAATACCGCAAACGGGGATTGATTCTGCTGACAGGGTTGAACCTCGTGATCATGGCGGTGCAAGCCTGGTTTGGTTCAATTGTGGTGGCTTCGAACCTGGTCCCGTGGACAATCACCGTGCATATGTTCCTGGCTCTGGTCATTATCGGAATACAATTGTATTTCATCTATCGGATCAGTCCGGTGCACAGTGAAAAACTGCCCATGGGAAAACTGATGCGTTATGCGATCTGGTTTTGTTTTGCGATTGCAGTTTACCAGATGTTTCTGGGTACGCAGGTTCGTGAATCCATTGATGAGCTTACCAAAATGGGGATTGGCCGTGAATCCTGGACGGATGAACTGGGCTTGTCGTTTTACATCCACCGAAGCTTTTCCTGGTTGGTACTGATCGTAATGGCATGGCTGGCATGGAAAAATGAAAAGGGATCCAGATTTATGGCGATCCGTGCCGTATTCATCGTGTTGAGTCTTGAGCTCATTTCCGGAGTTCTGCTGGCGTATGTGGATATGCCAGGATTGGTTCAGACCAGTCACCTGATTTTTGCTTCCATCATTTTTGGAATCCTCTCTATGCTCGTTTTTAGGAGCAGAACTGCCATGCAGGTTACACAGTAGTCTGAAATAGTCCATTAACTTTGTGACGCATGGTTTATCTGGGATTATTTCTTTCCTTACTGATTGGCATTGTCCTCGGACTTGTTGGCGGCGGTGGTTCGATCCTCACGGTTCCGTTGGTAGATTATTTTTTTGATACTTCTTTGCTGATTGCAACCACATACTCGTTGATCGTGGTAACGGTGGCATCAGGTACAGGAGTTATCCAACGGTTGAAAAGCGATCAGGTAGATTTTCGTAAAGGGATCGTTTTTGCCATTCCAAGTATGCTTACGGCATTTGCAATTCGGGGATTCGTCATGCCACTTTTTCCTGTTGAATTCCCGTTGAACGGTTGGATGTTGTCCCGCGATTCGGTGATCAGCGTACTGCTTATTACGGTCATGTTGTACACCGCACTGAGTACCTTTCGAAAGGCAAAGAAGGATCCGAAAAAGGAGGCCGCACGAACCGCACCAATAGTTATCATCGTGTTTGGTGTTCTAACGGGTATGCTGAGCGGATTTATCGGTGCCGGTGGTGGATTTATTATTGTTCCGATATTGCTTCGCATGGGGCTTGACATGAAGAAGGCGGTTGGAACTTCTATGTTCATTATTTGTATTCAGTCTGCAGTGGCGCTTACCGGTGACCTCTTCAACGATGAAATCGTATCGCAACCTTTCAATTGGTTTCATCTGTCCATGATCACAGTGATCACAGTTGCAGGTGTATTTATCGGAACGTATATGCAGAAGTTCATCAGCGGGGGCGTGCTTCGGAAGGTGTTCAGTATCGTGCTGATCCTTGTTGCCCTCGGTCTGATCTGGAATTTTTAATCTGAGTTTTTCTGGTCATAAAAAAAGCCTCACACAATTGTGCAAGGCTCTCTTCAGCTACATGTTTGGTTGTTATTTCTTGGGTAGGTTCTGCATCAATAGATCAGTTTTTGATAACCCCTTGCAATTCCCTTTGACCATTGTCAAATTGTATTTTGACCCGGTAGAGGCCATTTTTCAAATGGTCGTAAATCGGTCATAATCGTTTCTTGTTCACTGAAATCAATAGTTGTTTCTATGGTCGCTTGATATTGCAGAAACGAAAATAGCAGGGAATGTAATGAAGCAACAGGTGTTATTTCTGAAAGGCTGAAATGAGTTTCTTAAGTGTCGGAAATTCCGTTTCAAGTCATGTGACCTGATAAGCTTCAGTAGAAAAAAGTATCCAGTTTTTCTTTGAGCACCCCTTTCTTGTTTCTGGAAACAGGCAGTACTTTTTTATTTGTCAATGTCAGAGATGCTGCATCATTTGCAATGCTTTTGACATAATTCAAATTGACCAGGTAGGATTTGTGCGGGCGAAAGAAGTGAGGATGCTTTTCCAGCTTTTTCTCGATGAAATTCAATGGTTTGGTGATCAGTCTGGATTCCTCTTTCAGATGTAATCTGCAGTAAACACCGTCTGCTTCAACGTACATCAGGTCCGCCAAAAGAATGGTTTCTGAATTGTGGGCTCCCGGGACAATCAGTTTGTCGAGAAGCTTGTCTTCGTTGGAGAGTTGATTTGCGTTTGTTCCAGCTACGAAACGAATGGCTTTTTCGACGGCTTTGATCAGTTTGTCTTTTTCTATCGGTTTCAGAATATATCCCGAAGCACCAAATTCAAAGGCTTTAAGCGCGTATTGATCATAAGCAGTGATGAAGATGATCTGTTCGTCATTCAATGGAATTCGATCCAGAATGTCAAAACTGAGCTTTCCCTTCAACTGGATATCAAGAAGCAAAAGATCGGGGCGGTCTTCATGGATAATGGTGATCGCTTCCTCCACTTCTGTGGCATCATTCAGGAAAATAAGGTCTTCGAAGTGATCTGTAATGAACTTACGGATCATGCGCCTCGAATCGAATTCGTCATCAACAATCAGAACTTTCATGACTTAATAATAGGAACTGTGAGAGAAATAATTGTTAGTGGTTTGGGGTTATTTACGCGTTCAACACTTAGCGTGTACACCCTTTTTTCCTGGGCCGAATAATTCTTGAGACGTTGCCGGGTTATGCCAATGGCATGATCTTCTTCACTTTGAAGCATTTTTTCAACATTGATGTCCGGGTTTTCTCCGTTGTCTTTCACCTCAATGCAAATAGTTTTGTCATTTAATTGCCGAAAGGAAATTTCAATGATCCCGTGAACTTTGTTGTTGCTTACCCCATGTATCACGGCATTTTCGACAAAAGGCTGTACGATCATGGAGGGAATCCGTAGCTCCTGATCAATATTCGCGCAATCAATGGAAAAGTCAAATGTTTCTTTTTGACGAAGTTGCTCGATCTCCAGGTATTTGGTCAGAATTTCGATCTCTTCTTTGAGTTGGATCGTACTTCCACCGGCGGTCTTCAGAAGATCACGCATGAGTCCCGAGAATTTAAGCAGGTACCGGGCTGCGAGTTCATTTTCATTGAAGGTCAGGCAGCTATAGATTGAATTCAGTACATTGAAAATGAAATGGGGATTCATCCGGGCAGCCTGCACCTGCTGTTCCAGTGAGAGCATCTCATTTTTCATGCGTAATAGCTGCTCAACTTTTTTCTGGCGTCTTCTGTAAAGGAAGATTACGATAAGGGAAATCAGAAATGACAATCCTGACCAGAAATACCATTTTTGCCAGATCGGACTTGTAACGTGGATGTGGAGCAAGGTGAGCGTGTCACTCCATTTCTGATCCGCCCTCATAAACCGCACCTGTATCGTGTAATCTCCTTTCGGACGTGCAATGATAATTTCCGGACTTTCGATGCTGATCCATTCGTCTTCCGGGGATAAGCGGTACTGGTAACGTTTCGAATACCAGTTTCGGTAGCTTTTCGTCCTGAAACGAAGACGTAGCAGGTTAACATTGTAGGGTAGTTGAACCTGATTCTTTTCGGGACTTACCTGCCGGTCATCGACGTAGAGTGTGGTTAACTCAACTGAGTTTGCTTCGGGAACTTTTCGGTTGAACAGGCCATAATCGACAACAAACAGCCCTTTTGTGGTTCCGATCCAGACAGTATCTCCGGAAGGATAAAGACAATTGATCTCTTGTCGTGTTACCCCTTGATTGGCCGCAATTAAGTAAAGCTCCCGGTTCCGATCAAGAACCTGTAGTCCTTTATTTGTGCCAATGAAAAGACGACCTTCCGGGTCTGCACTGATGCAACTGACGTTGTCACTCACTAATCCGTTCGCCAGATTCCATACTTCGGTTTTGCCATCTTTGAAAATGAAGACACCGTTGTTTGTAGTTGCGGCTACGATGCCCCAGTAGGGATGACAATAAATGTCAGAAATACTAAGGTTCAGATGGTCTTTGAGGTTCGGAAATTCTGCCAGTTCATGTTTTTTGACCAACTTGTAAAGTCCGTTAACACTTCCAAGCATCAGTTGCCCCTTGTATTCGGCGACGGCGGTAAACCTGTTTTGTCTGTTCCCCCTTACATCTTTTAATCCGTCATACAAGGTGTCGGCAACACCGTTTTTTGTGTCATACCGGTAAACGCGTGCCGTAACTGAATAGATGTATCGCTCGTCTGCGCAGAAATCTGTCCTGAACGGAAATTTGATGTAGTCTTTTCCTACTGCTATATCCTCATTGTCAATGCTTGAAAGGGCCAGTGTTTCCGAGTTGCTGACGCCTCTGGAGTATCCGGCGTGACTTTTTGAGTAGACCCGCTTTCCGCTTCTCAGTTCCTGTACTCCCGGATAGTAGGTCGTCCAGATCTCATTGCCATAGCGGACGATTCCGAGAACGTCGTTATTCATAAGTCCCAGCGATTCATCCGTGTATTTGACAAAGAAACCATCTGAGTGATAGACGCCATTGTTTAAGGTTGATACCCAAACACCGCCTTCATGATCTTTGTATAGTCCGGAGACATGCTGACCTTTCAAAAACTCACCCGTAATTTCAAGTGAGCCACCGGAGACCCTCGCGACAATGAGTCCATCAAGTCCGGAAATCCACAGTTTGTCTCTGTCCAGCATGCCGAATTTTGTAAGACCACTTCCTTCGTAAAGCGTGCGTCCGTCACTTGCATTGATGATTTTATCCTGAACCATAACACACCCCTGATCTCCCCAGAATTTGACGGTTGGATCGTACCACATGCGACGCAGGGGGTTGTATTTTCCGATCTCATTTTTATCCAGATTGCGTAAGGGATATTGGATATCGGTCGGGCAATCGGTTGATAGGTCAAGCGAAATCAAACTGGTTCCGGGAGTGCGATTTAACTCAATTGTATTCAATTCGTGATGAATCTGGGACAATTCCCCTTTTGGTGTGATCTTGATTATTCCTGCACCTCTCAGGGCGAAATAGATCGTTCCGTCTTTGGCAATTGACAATCGTTTTTCGCTGGCTACATTGTTCAGTGTTACCTTGCGGATGAGGTCATTGTAGGGGTATTCACAGATCTTCCCTTGATAATAGTAACAGAGCAGGGAATTGTATGACAGGAACCATATTTTACCTTCCGAATCCTCATAGAAATCAAAAACTACATTGTCGACCAATCCGTTATCAACTGTGAAGGATTCAAAGTAGTAGCCATCGTAACGTGTGACACCCGCATCGCTGCAAAACCACATATATCCTTGAGAATCCTGCCCAACGCTGTATACCTCCGAACTATTCAAACCGTTGTCGGCATTGATGACGTGAAAAGAAGTTTTGAATTCAACTTCCTGTCCAAGAAGAACATGGCTTTGGAGAGACAGGAGTATGATTCCTGTTAAAACGATTCTTTGCAGACGGGTAAAGATTCTCAAGACCGGAGATTGTACATCGAAGATAGAATGTTCGGCTCAATTTGCCCATGAATTTGATCGAATTGTTGGTCCGGATTTCCGTTAGCGATTGGCCGACGTATGGTAAGAATTCTTCCCATACGAATTCATAGTCAGGTCTTTGTCCGGCGGAAACGCTGTACGAGATTCGACCAGTAAAACACTTCAATGTATTTCACGAAATAAACAAACAACGCAATGAATCCGGCTGCCAGAAAAATGGATGTCCATGGTCCCAGTCGGTGGGTGAGCCAGGTATCAATCCCGATTCCGGTAAGTCCGCCGTACAAAATGATCACGTGAAATGCGTAGATCGGTAAGGTGAACTGTCCTGTCTTCAGGAAAAGATCGTAGTTCCAGGGGATGTATTTGACTGCTAAGGCGACCATGCTTAGAAACAATCCGATGTGCGCAGCCCGGATCGTGACGGTGGTGTACACGGAATCCGGTAAAAGATGGAAGTGCCCCGCGCAAACAATGAGTAGACACAGCATACTGAAAGGAAGGATCCAGCGAAGTTCCCGTGCAAATCCAAAATATTTTCGAAAGAAATGGCGGATGACATCCCTGTTCTTGAGCACAACGGCAACAGCACCAGCGATCATAAAAACCCGTCCGAACCGCGTGAACTCATATCCGGTTTCGATAAACGGGATCCATTGAAATTGCTGGCTGATGGCATACAATAGAAGTAACACCAGAAATGGTACAAACTGAAAGAGGGTTCCGGTTAGGATCATATACCATCCCAGCTTCTTGGATTTCACCCATTGCGGATTTTTGGCCAGAAGTGCACCCAAAACACCACCTGCGAATCCGTATCCAAGCCAGGGGAAAATCGGGAATGCAGAAGTGAATCGTTGCCCTTCCCAGTGAACCCCGAGGATGTTGAGCAGGATATGTGGTACTCCTTCTGTATTTATGTGCGAAAGCAATGGTCGTCCGACAAAGGAAAAGATAAATGCAGCCCCCAGCATCCATTCGAGGGGGATGAATTTCAGGAGTTTGTGCAGGACGTACAGGGTGACAATCACAATGAGAAAAGTGGCAATACACTGCAGCACGTGAAAGGTGAACAGGTAGCTGGACAGGTGTCCTTTCAGGAGATGGGTCAGATCAAGGTGCAGCAAAAAACCAATCAACAAGAGTTTCAGTCCTCTTTTGTAACTCTTGCCAACTCTGGGGTTTTCGAAAAGTCCCAATGAGGGATCACGGACGAGCAGGTAGGTCACCACGACACATGAAATCATAAAAAAAAGAGCTGCTGTGTGACTCCGGATGAACTGCCAGAAGGCGTAAAGGTATGGATTGAGTTTGGCACTTTCCGGGTCCATTACTTCCGTAATGAAGTGTCCTCCCAACATGAAAAGGATGGCAATGGAACGCGTTGCGTCAATAAATTCAATTCGTTGCCTGATGACCCTGAGTTTTTGTCAAAAGTACACTTTTGACGAGTTCGCTTAAACTATTGGGAATAAACAAAAAACGCGGGTGCTTTCAAACGATCACCCTTTCTCATTCTGTTTTATGCTCCCACCAGAAGGAGCATTGCTCCTGAAGACGAGGTTCGGACTTTTAGTCCGGTAAAACCGAGGTAGGCTCGAACGGTTCGAGCCCGAATGCTCGCAAATAAAAAGTGCAGGCATCTTCATACCTGCACTTACTTTTTCGTGCTCCCACCTGGGCTCGAACCAGGGACCCCCTGATTATGAGTCAGGTGCTCTAACCAGCTGAGCTATAGGAGCGGGGGAAGCAATGCTTCCGGAAATCAAGCCTGAAACGAAAAAGATCGGAATCCCTTCGTGTCGGGCTATCAGGGGCCTGCAAATATAGTATTCGCAGTTTATATTTCAAGCTTTTTCGGGAATTGTACACTTCTTTCCTGTGCGGGGATGTCCGTTATTGGACGATCAATTTTCGCACCGCACCAGAACCAACGCTGACAAGATACATGCCCGCCTCAAAACCGGAAGCGTCAAAAGTGTACTGCGTGCCACCTTTCAACTGACCTCTGTGTACCACAGAACCACGCATGTCACGAACGATGATGTCTTCGGAAACCGGGTCAGAGAACTGCAGGGTTGTGATGCCGGACGATGGGTTAGGAAACAAGCTGAAATCAGTAATTTCCTGTTCTTCTAGTCCGACCGGTGTAGTGTTCATGCCTGCAAACGTCGGGTAGAGGAACATGAAACTTCCGGTACCATTTCCATAGCGTCCCCAGGTAATATCGTCCACCTGGATCGGGTAGGTGACTTCGTCGGTTGTAAAACCGAAATTATCGGTGAGCACTACCGTTTCACCAAGTGAGGAAAGGGAAAAGTTGGCGTGGAGACCGGCTTGAAGTGTGTCGTTGTCTGCCCAGACGATGAGGTATTCGCCCGGGCCGATCGTTGTATCAGGGAAGGTCCACTTGTACGGATTACCGGGACTGTCACTAAGGCCATATCCGGTCAGCGAAATACTGACTTCGGCGTTGTTGTACAATTCGATCCAGTCATCGTATTCAAAATCCTGATCCGCAAAGATCGTATTGTTGATGGCGCTGAGCTCATTCAAAACAACACCCTGTTGCGGAATCACCGTATAGAATTCATATTCGGCCCGCGCCGGAGAGAAGCGCGCAGCATCAGCATTCTCCGCATAGACATAGTATTCCATTGTTGAACTTCCGACAGTCACTGAGGCACCGTACGTACCGTCCCCGGAAGCCCCGTCGTTGTGAAGGCCGTCGTCGAACATGGGTCCTTTGGTAAATACATCAAAGTGTGCATTGCGATAACCCAGCATCACGGTGGATGCATTGCTGACGTCGGCTGTAATCGTGATGGTGGAAAACGCTCCCGGTTGTGAATTGTCAGGTGCTACGTTGCTTATAACGGGTTGTACGAACTGAAAATCAGGAATGGAATAAATGAAGGTATCCCGGGCCTCCATCAGGTTTTGCAATCCCGGGCGAAACAGGACCCAGACACCAACATCATTGTAGAGGTTAGAAGTGAATTCGGTATAGGTGTACGAGTTGTATGGCTCGTTCAGCATGTCGGCATCGATCAGTGAGCTCAT
>JBNKYR010000079.1:0-14478 GCA_050300995.1 Crocinitomicaceae bacterium
AAAGCGACGCGGGAGGCACATGGCGCAGTCCTTGAACAATTGTACAAAGGGCAGCCAATCAAGAAGGGTACAAGAATTCCGATCGGTTCGAAGATCAAGCTGATTGTCGGTCGCGATGAAGGCGGAATACCGCTGCCTTTGCCCAACCTGTACGGGTTGACACTCGTTGAAGCTAAAGACCGCGTATTGGGGATGGGAAACATGGACTTCCATGCCGTGTGCCCAACGTGTAAAACTTCTGCTGATTCCCTGGTGGCAAGGGTTGTTTCTCAGTCGCCGGAATATCAGGATGATGCCGTGGTGGCTTCCGGAACAACCGTTACGGTGGTGGCAACAAAGGACTTTGAAGAAGAACCGCATTAAGAAAAGAAAATGATGAAATTCGGATGGATAGTGGTGTTTGCCTGTCTTTATGGACTGAGTGCTTTTGGTCAGGGAGAAGGCGTTGAGCCGATGACCGGAAATCCTCAACTGATGGCGAAAGGCCTGAAGAAAATGAGGGTGAACGCCGGAACATTCGACAGTACGTTTATTTACACCTCCGATACCATCGACCTGCCGGTGTTCGATGAATTCAGCAAAAGTAAGTTCCAGGTATACAATGCGGGCTACGGTGATCCCGGTGTGACTTTCGACAAGGTGTATCGTTTGCTCGACAACGCAACCAGCAATCCATATCCGAATACAGCATATTTCACCACGCAACCGCAGTACAGATACACCGTGGATGTTGCGAACAGCAACGTGACACAAACTCTTTTGCCGGATTCGATTGTGAGGATCGGAGACCTTTCCTCCTATCCGGTGGTGCATGTCCCGACAACCGTCTACATGCCATATGCAATTTACGACACGATCGATTTTCCGAATCCGGTGGATACGATCTGGATGACAGATCCGGATGTTTATCAGGATTCTGCAACTCAGTTTTTTGCACCGGTGAACGATCCCGGCCTGATTTGGCTGGATGCCAATGTATACCATAATTACAGCATGGCGAAGGATCCATGGTCGCTGGGGGTTGCAACCTTCGATGGGTTGGATGAGAATGGCTTTCCTTACGCGATCGGCACGGCGCTTACCGATTACGCAGATTACCTGACTTCCAAGCCGATTGATATGTCGGTGGCGAGTGCTGCAGATTCAGTGTATTTCAGCTTTCTCTATCAGGCGGAAGGTTTATGCGATGCGCCGGAACAGTCTGATTCACTGATTCTGGAATTTTATGATGTCACTCAGGGGGAATGGGATTGGATCTGGAGTACTAACGGTGCGGCAACCCCCGATTTCCAGCACGTGCACATTCGAATCTCACAGGCGGAATATTTCCAAAAGGGATTCCAGTTCCGTTTCAAGAATTATGGAAGCCTTGCCGGAAGCCTCGATCATTTTCATGTGGATTATGTCAACCTGCGGGCGCTTTCCGGTTATCAGGATACCATCATCCGCGATTTTGCTTTTGTCTATCCGATTTGGACATTGCTGGACACGTATACTTCGGTTCCATGGGACCACTACAAGAACAATCCGATCGGGAAAATGTCTTCCTCTGTGAAAGTAATGGTAAGAAATAGCGACAATGTTCCGGAAAACGAGCAGGATGGAAGTACGGAGATTGTATATAATGGATTACCTGAAGCCAGCTTTTTGCTGTCCGAAAATCTATTGAATAACGGAGAACTGAACTACGGTCCGATGAAGACTTATACATCGTACCACGATTTCTCCACAGGGAGTCGCTACGATGAAACGAAGCCAACCATTGTGGATACCTTTGAATTCATTTCTACGGCGACGCATCAGAACTCCAATTTTACGCAGAACGATTCGACGTTCAGTGAACAGCGATTCCTGAACTACTATAGTTACGATGATGGTACTGCAGAAAAGGCGTATGGTCCTACGGGAATTCAGTCAATGCTTGCTATTCAGTATACGCCTTATGAAGCCGATTCGCTGATCGGGGCAATGATCCACTTCGTGCCGACGGTAAATGATGTCACCGATAAACTCTTCCTGATCACAGTTTGGGGGGATGCAGGTGGAGAACCCGGATCAATCATCTATCAGGATGGATTGTTCTTTCCACGTCAGCCACAGTATCAGTACGATGAGAACGTCTTCACGACTTATTACTTTATGGACACGGTGAAAGTCCCTGTTTCCGGTACATTTTACATTGGCTGGCAGCAATTCGATTCGGATCGCCTTGGTGTTGGTCTGGACCTGAACATCGTGAACAACCAGCATACGTTTTACAGTGTGGATCAGGGACTCTCCTGGGAGCAGTCTTCCATTGAAGGTTCTGTTATGATCCGTCCGATCTTCTCTACGGCATTTGATGCATCTCTCGGGATAGAGGAAAACAAAGCCGTGGAAGAAACTGAGGTAATCGTTTACCCGAACCCAACGTCAGGCAACCTGCACATCAATGTTCATAACGCGGTGTTTGAACGTGCTGAGGTTTACGATATGCAAGGATCAAGAGTCATTGAATCCCTCGAAACGACTGTTGATATGAGTCAGCTTCCGGGTGGTGTTTATTACGTGCGTGTGAATGGTCTTCCACGTATGCACAAAGTCGTGAAGCTTTAATCGGCTTTTCTGAAAACCCTGCAACCAGTATGAGTGAGGAATATATAGACGAGATTGATGATGAATCAGGCTCGGAGGAGTTGTATGAGCATTACCGGTTAAAAGCCGATCCCGGTCAGGAAGTATTGCGTATAGACAAATTCCTGATGGACCGGATCCCGAATACCTCACGAAACAAGATCCAGATTGCGGCAAAGAATGGGAACATTCTTGTGAACAGCCTTCCCGTTAAGCAGAATTACAAGATCAAGCCCGGAGATGAGGTTTCCATCGTGTTGCCGTATCCCGTGCGCGAGATCGAGCTCATTCCCGAGGATATTCCGCTGGAAATTGTCTACGAAGATGATCAGTTGATCGTAGTGAACAAGCCTGCCGATATGGTCGTGCATCCGGGCTATGGAAACTATACAGGCACCCTGGTCAATGCACTCGTTTTTCATTTCGAACATTTGCCGGAGAACAATGATGAATACTACGGCCGTCCCGGCCTGGTGCATCGCTTGGATAAACATACGACAGGTTTATTGGTGATCGCCAAAACAGAACAGGCACTCACCCATTTGGCGAAGCAGTTTTACGATCGTACAACCGAACGACGGTACTGGGCACTCGTTTGGGGAGATGTATCCGAAGATGGTACGGTTACAGGGCATATCGGACGTTCACTGAAGAACAGGAAGGTTATGAGTGTTTTTCCGGAGGGTGATTTCGGGAAACATGCGGTAACACACTATAAAGTATTGCATCGTTTCGGTTATGTGACACTCGTTGAGTGTAAACTGGAAACCGGGAGAACCCACCAGATCCGTGCTCACATGAAGCATATCGGACATCCATTGTTCAACGATAAGGAGTACGGCGGAGACAAGATCCTGAAAGGAATGCCCACAGCGAAATACAAACGATTCGTGGAAAACTGCTTTGAAGCCCTTCCCGGGCAGGCTCTCCATGCAAAAACACTCGGGTTCAAACATCCGGTAAGCGGTGAGCAGATTCAGCTTGGCTCCGAACTTCCCGCTGGTTTTCAGACGGTATTGGATAAATGGGAGAAATATACTGCAAGCGACGAGTGAATTTTGGTAGAATTTCTCCGAATTATGAAATAACCTTAACAGAGTTTTAATCGAGTCGTTTTTTTGTTACTTTTACATTCGTTTTAAACTACCCTGCCCGAAATAAGGCAAGGAACCGAATATTGAAAAAGACGTTTTATGAAAATTAAAATTGCCTTAGCGAGCGTTGTTCTTTGTTTGGCTACTATTGCAACTGCACAACCTAAATACATTGTGAAGGCCGAAACGGCTTATGCTAGTCAGAATTACAACGATGCTGCTGAAAAATGTTCATACGCCTATACGAAGATCAATCGTCGTAAGAAGCGTCAGAAAGGAGACATGGCCTTCAAAACGGCAGAATGTTACCGTCTGACAGAGCGTTACCGCGAAGCGAATGAGTGGTATGATCGTACGATCCTGCTGGATTATGCAGAGGTGAACCCTTTGATTTACCTGTATAACGGAGACATGCTTCGTCAGATGGGCGAGTTTGAAAAGGCAATTGAAAACTATCAGAAATACCTGGGATTGGTTCCGGGTGATGATCGTGCAAAGGCCGGGATTCAATCATGTGAAAGCCACAAGGAGTATGTGATTGAAAAAACCAAGCACGTTATTGAGAACCAATCTGCGATCAACGTTAAAGAGTTCGATATGGCACCGATGTTTGGTGACAAGCGCGGTGTAAAGATGTACTTCAGCTCCAGCCGTGATGGAAGTACAGGAAAAGACAAGGATCCGAGAACCGGAGAAGGTTACATGGATCTTTGGGTAACTGAGTTGGACAAAAAAGGAAACTGGACGGCTCCTTACCTTGTAAATGGTGAAGACATCAACACTGTTGACAACGAAGGAACTGTTTGCTTTGATAGCCGTTACAAGACAATGTTCTTTACGCGTTGTCCGAACATGAAAAAGCAGAATCTCGGATGTGACATCTGGGTTGCTGAGGCAAAAGGAAAGGATGAGTGGAATGCGCCTACCTTGATCAAAGGATTGAAGGCACATGACTCGATCTCAGTAGGTCACCCTTGTACTGCTGATGGTAAATTCCTCATTTTCGCATCAGACATGCCGGGAGGTTTCGGAGGACGTGACCTTTGGTATACAACGTATGATCGTAAATCAGATACATGGTCTATGCCTGTAAACATGGGGCCTGAGATCAATACGAAAGGAGACGAATTGTTTCCTACGTTTGCGATGAATGGTGACCTTTTCTATGCTTCCAACGGAATGCCTGGAATGGGAGGTCTTGATATTTACCGTGCAACAAAAGTCGGTGAAGAGAATAAGTGGGAAAATCCTACAAACCTCGGAGCACCGATCAACAGTATCAACAATGACTACGCCCTCATCGAGGTGGATGATAAGAACGGTAAGATGCAGAAAGGATACTTCACTTCCGAGCGTAAAACAAGCGCAGGTATTGAATACGGTCCTGACATTTATTCTTACGAGCTTCCTCCGAACCTTTTCGACCTCAAGGTTATTGTGAGCGAAGTTGAAGACAAACGAATTAAGATCGAAGACGCGAAGGTGGTTGTCTCTGTTGATGGAACAAACGAAAAATGGGAAGGTTATACCGATGAGAACGGAGCTGTTTTCTGGGATAAGAAACCAACCGGAGATCGTTACATCAATGAAGATGCATCTTACAAGATCAATGTTTCGAAAGAAGGTTACCACGAAGATGCAAAAGGAGCATCGATCTCTACAAAAGGACTGGGGTACGACCAGCACTTTGTTGTGGACATGCAGTTGCTGCCTAAAAAGCCAATTCGTCTGCCGGAAGTACGTTATCCTTTGAATCAATGGACATTGTTGGTGGATTCCACCATCAACTCTCCTGACTCCCTGGAATTCGTTTATACCATGTTGGAAGAGCACCCTGGACTCGTACTTGAGTTGAGTTCACACACTGACTCCCGTGGTAGTAACAAACAAAACCAGAAGCTTTCTGAAAACCGTGCAAAAGCGTGTTATAAATATCTGGTTGAGCAACGTGGAGTTGACCCACGTCGTATCGTGCCGGTTGGAAAGGGAGAGGATTCCCCACGTACTGTATGGAAAGTTGGAGATACATACGTTGTACAGGAGCCTAAGGACAAGGAAGGTGTTGAAACAATTGTTCTCACCGAGGCTTATATCAACAAGTTCCGACGAGATAAGAAAACATTTGAGATGTTGCACCAGTTGAACCGTCGTACGGAAGGAGCGGTAATTACGCTCGACTTTGATCCTGCAACGGCGCCTGAGGCTGACCCGAAATTGCTGGAATACGTGAAGTATCCGTGATGGGATAAAGAAATAGAAAAAGGTGCTGAATTCAGCACCTTTTTTTGTATCTTAAAGTTACGACATTGATGTCGTGCACTAATCTACCATTATGACCGAAGCCTACCTGCAATTTATTTGGGCGCAGAAGCGCATCCCTATCGTTAATGCCGTATTGACCGACGGAAGAAAACTTCTGATCCACGACGTTGGTGAACACAACGAACATCTATCCGGTCCTGATTTTAGTCTGGGTTCCATAACAATTGACGGAGTCCGCTTGTACGGGAACATTGAAATTCATGTCAGATCATCCGATTGGGAGCGACATGGACATCAGAACGATCCGGCTTATCAATCGGTCATTCTCCATGTGGTGTTTGAAGACGATCAGCCACTCATTATCGAAGGTCAACGGGTGCCAACACTTGAATTGAAAAACCACATTGACAAGGCTCATTATGCCCGCTATTTGAAACAACAGATCCGCAAGGAAGTCTTTCCCTGTGCAAGCGAGCTGAAAGAGCTCAGTGGGCCTCATTTTGAGTTTATGAAATCGAGGGCACTCTACGCAAAACTGGAAGCGAAAAGAACTCATCTGCAGGAGCTGAATCCGTCGGATCGCTTCAATGTTTTTTATCAATGTGTAGGTGCGGCCTTTGGAATGTCTGTCAATCGAATGGCTTTTGAAACACTGGTGCGACGAGTGCCGCTCTATGCATTAAAAGGTCTGTCTCCAAAACATAAGTACCAGTTACTACTGGTAGAAAGCGGAATTGTACAATTCAGTGATTCGGCACAGAAACAACATGGGCATCTTTGGAATTATCGTGGCACGCGTCCTGGTAACTTTCCTGAAGTTCGCCTCCGTCAGTTTGCGCATCTGGCTTCCCGCTATGATTTCGATTCCATGTTTGTACACTTTGACGGTGCGGGTATCGAAAACTACTTCCGTAAAGTACTTGCTGAAATCTGGGAATTCCAACATGATGGCGCTCCCCGGCTATCCAAAGGCTTCGTCGACCATCTGTTGATCAATGCCGTGGTGCCTTTCCTGTGGTATTGTGCACAACGTTATGAGGATGATGAACTCACGGATAAGGCACTTGATTTGTTATCCCGTCTTCCTGCAGAAAAGAATACCGTTATCCGATGTTGGAATAAAGCAGGGATTACGGCATCGTCGGCGTATGATTCACAAGCACTTTTAGCCTTGCATGCCCAGTATTGCTGTCATAAAAAATGCCTATCTTGCGAAGTAGGAAACAAGGTGCTGAATCGCGTAAAATGATACAGAAAATTCTCTTCTTTTTTGAAATGCGTTCCTTTGGCGTGTGCGCATGGTGGGCACGGAAGTTGGGTATCAGTAGTTCCAAAGTGCGGATCGGGTTTATTTATTCATCCTTTATCGCGCTTGGATCACCTTTGCTCTTGTATCTGATTATGGCGTGGATTCTTGAGCATAAGCACTATTTCAAACTTCAACGCCGCAAACGAAATACCATCTGGGAACTGTAAGGCATGCTGTTTAATTTTCGCCTGTTTGCACGTGTTTATTATTTCCTGTTCCTGTTGTTATTGATCACATCCGGAGGGACAGTAGGTTTTATGATCATCGAAGGCTGGAATTTTGTGGATTCCTTCTACATGACGATCATCACGATGTCCACGGTAGGTTTCAGTGAGGTCAATGAGCTGAGTGAATACGGAAAGTACTTTGTGGCTTTTCTAATTATATCAAGCTTCGGTACATTTGCCTATGCAGTGACATCCATAACAACCTATCTTGTCGGTGGAGAATACAAGCGTTATTTTAAAGTGTATAAAACGATGAAGGAACTGAATAAACTGAGAGGGCACATCATCATCTGCGGCTTCGGGCGGGTTGGGAGACAAGTGGCTCTGGATCTTCAGGCACACGGCACAGAGTTCGTGATCATTGAAAAGGAGGAGGGAATCCTGGATCAGGTCAAAGAGTTGGAAGACTTTCTTTTTCTTCATGGTGACAGTACGGATGACGAAGTATTGAAGCAAGCCGGAATTGAGCATGCAAGGGCCGTGATCACCTGCCTGCCTAAAGATGCTGACAACACCTATGTAGTATTGGCTGCGCGTGAATTCAAGAAAAACATCCTTATCGTTAGCAGAGCTTCTTCCACAAGCGCTGTTTCGAAGCTGCGAATGGCGGGCGCCAATAATGTGATCATGCCTGATTCATTGGGTGGTTCACACATGGCCTCACTGATTGCCAATCCGGATGTAATGGAATTTCTGGATATCATCCGTGTACAGGGGTATAAAGGAGCAAATATTGAATCCATTGCTTACGATGATCTGCCTTCGGGAATGCAGGACAAAACGATAGGAGAGCTGGACGGTCAGAAGATCACCGGCGTACGCATCATTGGTTATAAATCGCCGGATGGTAAATACCATATCAATCCGGCTGATGATATACGGGTTGAGCCTAATTCCCGCTTGTTTGTTCTGGGGACGACGTCACAGATCAGGAAAGTTGTCGAACATTTTCACATTTCGCATTCATGAAGATTCTGATTACAGGTTCGAATGGATTACTTGGTCAAAAGCTTGTTAGCTATTGCCAGAAATGGGCGATACAATTCTTTGCTACCTCCAAAGGAGAGAACAGGAATCCAGATTGTCCGGATGCCTGTTATTATGAGTTGGATATCACCAACCGCGATCAGGTGCTTGAACTGGTCGAAAAACTGCGTCCTACACATATTATTCACACTGCGGCAATGACCCACGTGGATCAGTGCGAGTTGGATCCTGAGCAATGCCAATTGGTGAATGTAACAGCCACGGATTACCTCATTGAGGCCGCCAATAACGTGAAAGCGCATTTTCAGTTCGTTTCCACGGATTTCATTTTTGACGGAACAAAGGGCGATTACCAGGAAGAGGATGTGGCGCATCCGTTAAGTGTATATGGTCAATCCAAAGCGGATGCTGAAAAGCTGGTTAAGGAGAAGTGCAAGTATGGCTGGTCGATCATTCGCACGATTATCGTATATGGATTGGGACATCAGCTGTCACGATCAAATGTGATCGTTTGGGCGAAAGGAGCACTCGAAAAAGGGGAGTCCATGAACATTATTGATGATCAGTTCAGGGCACCCACTTATGCCGATGATCTGGCTGCCGGCTGCATGGGTGTAATTGAACACCATGAAGAAGGGGTTTTTCACATTTCAGGCCCGGAAACAATGTCCATTTATCGAATCGTGGAGCGCATCGCGGAACACTATGGCTATGCAATGGACAATGTGAAGGTGATCTCCAGTGAAACGTTGAACCAGCCGGCAAAACGACCACCGAAGACGGGCTTTGATCTTAGCAAGGCAAAAACGCGTATTGGATACCGTCCGCACACCCTTGAGGAGACACTTGATCTCATGTTTTCATAACTTTTTTAGATTTCCCCCGTATACACCTCTCACGTAACGTATTGGATTTCAAAACAAACGTCATGAGAGGATTTTGCTTTTTACTGCTACTGACCTTGCCATGGATCTCGGTTGCCATGGATACGGTGCGCGTGAATTCAGTTGTTCAACTGCTTGATTCCATTCAATCGGACCGTTTGCTGATCATCGAGCCTGGTCAGTACTCGTTTTCGGATGCGCCCGTTTATTCTGCCCTGGATAAATCAAAAGTACATAAGGATGTTCCTTTCGCCACAAACGTTCGCTATTCGAGCGGGGAAGGTGTCACGTTGTACATGATTAAGAACGTGATCATCCGGGGTGGCGGGGAAGGGGCCGATGCAACGATCCTCCAAACGTCTGATATGGATGACGGGGTTCTGACAGTTCTGGGTTGTGAGAATGTGCACCTGGAAAACCTGTCGATGACCCACGATCCTTCTGCGCCGGGAAGTCCGGAGGGAGGTATCTTTAAAATATCACAGTCGACCTCGGTAAGTATGAAAGATTGCAGCTTGTACGGTCGTGGAGGCGTTGGACTTACTACCTGGCGCTCCAAAGGCATCACGGTAACCGGTACCACGATTAGTCATTGCTCTTACGGGATCGTCGATATGCGTGATTGCTGGACGATTCGGTTTAAGAATTGTCACTTCACGGAGAACAAAGCCTGCCAGGCACTTTGGTATATGTCAGGGTGCACAGATGTAAAGGTGGAAGGCTGCGAATACCTGGACAATCATAAGCGTCAGAGCCGGAACTGTGTCAGCGGTCGCTTGTTTACTCTTTCACGCTGTGAGATGGTTTCGTTTTCCGGAAATGTAGTTAGAGGCAATGAGTGCGACTACCTTGGTGATGCGGAATCCGTTCGTTTGATCAATTCGACAAATGAACTCAAGCGGAACAAGTTTGTGCAGTTGTCAGCTAAGTGAAATCCCACCCCCAATACAAATGATCCCCCAGGGAAATCAGATCGTGAATAACGGTTTCCAGACTGATTTTCTGCAGGCTAAACAGCCTCGAAATCCGTTTCTGACCGTTGGTCACATCTGCCTCTAGCCGTAGGGATTTATTGTTATATTTGTTGCTTTCGCGTAAGAACTAACCAATTATCGAAAGCACATGAAATATCTACTTGGACTTCTGGCCATCATCACGCCTTTTATCAACTTTGCCCAGGAAAAGGGAATTGATCAGATCATTGATGAAAAATTCGGTGATTATACCAGTTGGTTTGTGAATGGGATTTTTTATGCCATTCCATTCACCGATTCGATCAGTGTGCCGTGGGTATTGATCGTGTTGGTATTCGGTGCGGTTTTCTTTACGCTGTATTTTAAATTGATCAATGTTTCAGGGTTTGGCCTGGCGGTGAATATCGTTCGTGGCAAATACGATGAAATCGAATCCGGAGGTGAAGACCATATCGAAGCTTCCGATAGTGTTCATACGGTTGACGGAGATATTATTGACACGATTCGTGTAGAGCAGAAGGAAGGAGAGCACCATGGTGAGGTTTCACACTTTCAGGCATTGACTGCTGCTCTTTCTGCTACAGTAGGATTGGGGAATATTGCAGGGGTTGCCGTGGCGATCTCTATCGGTGGGCCCGGTGCGACTTTTTGGATGATCGTCGCGGGATTGATCGGGATGGCTTCCAAGTTTACGGAATGTACCCTGGGTGTTCGCTATCGTGAGATTGATGAGAAGGGACGTGTATTCGGAGGACCGATGTACTACCTCACAAAAGGATTGAAAGAAAAAGGACTCGCCGGTCTGGGTAAATTCCTGGCGGTGGTCTTCGCGATCATGTGTATCGGTGGTTCTTTCGGTGGAGGGAACATGTTCCAGTCCAACCAGGCGTTTGCGATGTTGCAGTCGTATACGGGAGGTGCTGAAGGACCGATGGCCGGTTACGGTTTGATCTTTGGGGTCATAATGGCTGTTCTTGTGGGAATTGTGATCATTGGTGGGATCAGAAAAATCGCAAATGTGACCGATAAGATCGTTCCATTCATGGTAGCCATCTATGTGCTGGCAGTGATCGTGATCCTTTTCATGAACCTTGGTGAGGTTCCCCGGGCCTTTTCAGAAATCTTTTCCGGAGCCTTTACCGGAATGGGGATCGCTGGTGGTGTGTTCGGTGTACTGATTCAGGGATTCCGTCGTGCGGCTTTCTCCAACGAAGCTGGAATCGGTTCTGCCTCTATTGCGCACTCTGCAGTAAAAACACGTTATGCAGCGAGTGAAGGACTGGTGGCTTTGCTTGAACCATTTATCGATACGGTAGTGGTTTGTACGATGACTGCACTGGTGTTGATCATCAGCAATGGCGACAATTCAATTATGGAATACGGTACGGCAGTAACGGAAGGGGTAGAAGTGACTTCCAAAGCCTTCGCTGCAAATATTTCATGGTTCCCGCTGATTCTTACCGTGGCCGTAATTCTCTTTGCGTTCTCAACAATGATCTCGTGGTCGTACTACGGATACCAGGCATGGACGTTCCTGTTCGGACGTTCTAAAACGATGGAGTACACCTATAAAGCGTTGTTCTGTGTATTTGTAGCTGTAGGTGCTGCTGTTCAGCTCGGATCCGTGATCAATTTTTCGGACGCCATGATCTTTGCAATGTTGGTTCCGAACATGGTTGGTCTTTTCATACTTGCACCGAAGGTGAAGGAAGAACTGATCCGCTTCAAAAAAGCGATCGGTAAAATCTAGAATTCAGACGTGTCGCTTTCAAGACGCAGCCGAAGAGGAGCCTTTTGGGTTCTGTTGTTGGGTTTGCTAATTGCCCTGACGCCACGTATGCTGATCTTTGCTTCAGGCAGTCATGAGAAAGTAAAAATCACGCACGAAGATCTGATAGTTGTGCAGGAGGAATTGCTTCAGGCCGAAGAAGAACGTAAGCAAGAGCGTAATCAAAAGCATGAAAAACACTATTCGATTCCTGCTTCTTCCTTTGATCCGAATCAGTACACTGTTCAGGATTGGGTGAAATTGGGACTCAGTGAAAAGCAGGCCGATGTGATTGTTCGTTTTTCAGAGCGCGGGCTCTATTCCAATGACGATCTGAAGCGTATCTTTGTTTTGCCGGAAGCCTTGTATGAATTGATCAAGGATTCTACATTTTATCCGGTTCGTGAAAATTCTGAAAAGTACACACCCGCTCCGAAAGAACAGGTCTTTTTGGATCTGAATACAGCGACCGCCGAAGATTTTGAAAAGATTCCGGGAATCGGAAAGTACTTCGCTTCAAAGATGGTCAGCTATCGCGATCAACTTGGCGGATATATTAGCAGAGAGCAGTTGCTGGAGATTCGAAAGTTCGACACGCAGAAACTGGAAGCGATAGATCGCTATATTTACCTGAAAGCTGTTCCTGTCCGGCAGATGAACATCAATGAAGTGGATTTCGAAACGCTTCGCTCACATCCTTACATCACCTATGAGGTAGCCAACTCGATTGTGAAGATGCGGGAGCAGAAGGAGTACCGGGAGCTTGATGATATTCGTCGTTCAAAGCTGATCGATGATGAACTTTTTCGCAAACTTGAACCTTATTTGACCATCCAATGACGATCGAAGAAAAATTAAAGCAGACGATTCGGGACATTCCTGATTTCCCCAAGCCGGGAATTGTATTTAAGGACATCACGCCTATCATGATGGATCCTGTTCTTTCCAATGAAGTGGTGGATTACCTGGCGGATGTCTACAAGAATGCCGGAATTGATGCAGTGGCCGGAATTGAGAGCCGGGGATTTCTTTTTGGGTACCCTTTGGCGATGCGCCTGGGAGTTCCGTTTGTATTGATCCGGAAAAAGGGAAAATTACCGTACAAAAAGATCAGTTATGATTACGACCTCGAATACGGGAATGCAACGATAGAAATGCATACTGATGCAGTAGGGAATAAGCAAAATGTGCTGATTCATGACGACCTTCTTGCTACGGGAGGATCGGCGGAAGCGGCAGCCTTGCTTGTGGAAAAGGCAGGAGGAAAGGTGGTTGGATTCAATTTTTTGGTCGCTCTTGATTTTCTGGACGGCGAAAAAAAATTGAAGAGATTTTCTAACAATATTACTAATTTAGCGACCTATTAAAATTCGCACTAATCAATTCGAATAAAGTATCAGATGAATTTTGACGTCAATGAAAATCAGAAAATGATCGCCCAG
The DNA here is from genome assembly GCA_050300995.1 of Crocinitomicaceae bacterium. GTDB lineage: Bacteria > Bacteroidota > Bacteroidia > Flavobacteriales_D > Crocinitomicaceae > UBA4466. The sequence goes on from JBNKYR010000079.1 coordinate 13,561, forward strand.
ATGGTGCGTGATTTTGCTGAAAAGGAAATTCGGCCAAACATCAACAAGTGGGATGCGGAGGAGTATTTCCCTGTGGAAACCATGAAAAAAATGGGTGAGCTGGGCTTGCTTGGTATTTATGTACCGGAGGAATATGGCGGCAGCGGCTTCGGTTATTTCGAATACGTGACTGCACTTATCGAATTGGGGAAAGTTTGCGGTGGTGTTGGTTTGAGTGTTGCTGCACACAACTCGTTGTGTACAGGACATATTTACTATCACGGATCGGAAGAGCAGAAGCGTAAGTACCTTCCGAAACTGGCTTCCGGTGAATGGATTGGTGCGTGGGGACTTACAGAACCGAATACTGGTTCAGACGCGATGCGTATGAAAACCACTGCTGTAAAGGATGGCGACCATTGGGTGATTAACGGTGCGAAAAACTGGATCACACACGGACTTTCCGGCGATGTGGCAGTTGTGCTTGTTCGTACCGGTGAGTTGCTCGATAGTAAGGGAATTACTGCATTTATCATTGAGAAGGGAACACCTGGATTCTCTGCCGTAAAGATCAAGGATAAGCTTGGTGTACGTGCCAGTGAAACGGCTGAACTGATATTTGACAATGTGCGTGTTCCTCAGGAAAACGTGATTGGTGAAGTTGGAATGGGCTTCATTCAGGCGATGCAGGTTCTGGATGGTGGTCGTGTTTCAATTGCTGCACTCAGCTGTGGTGTAGCACGGGGAGCTTACGAAGCATCTGTTAAATATGCAAAGGAACGTGAACAGTTCGGAAAGTCGATTGCATCCTTTCAGGCGATTGCGTTCAAACTTGCTGACATGGCAACACAGGTTGAGGCTGCGGAGTTGATGACATTCCAGGCTGCGTACCTGAAAAATAACCATAAGCAAATGACACGTCAGGGCGCCTGTGCAAAG
>JBNKYR010000080.1:0-14453 GCA_050300995.1 Crocinitomicaceae bacterium
ATCCACCCGGTGCCCATGAATAAGTGTAGGCCGGGCTACCTCCTGTTGCAGAAACTGTAGCCGATCCGTCGTTTCCACCGAAGCAGCTTACGTCAGAGGAGTTATCCAATGAAATGGTTGGTCCGGTCGACGTGGAAATCGGGAAAATGATGGAGGCTGTACAGTTGTTTTGATCTGTAACGGTCACCGTGTACGTTCCCGGTGCCAGGTTGCTGGCAGTGGTTCCCGTACCTCCGGCCGGACTCCATGAATAAGTGTAAGAACCTGTTCCTCCGGAAGCAATAACTGTTGCGGTCCCGTCGTTTGCTCCACAGTTCGCAGGTGTAGTACCTGTAGTATCAATTTGCAATAGGGTTGGCTCCCCGATGTTGACAGTAACGGCATCGGTACAGCCACTCTGATCAGTCACGGTAACAGTATAGCTGTTCGCACCAAGCGTATTCTGCGTTGCTCCTGTCAGTCCGCCCGGAGCCCACGAATAGGTGTAAGCCGGGTTACCGCCTGTTGCGGACACGGTTGCTGCTCCGTCGTTTCCACCGAAACAGCTTACGTTAGAGGAGTTATCCAATGAAATGGTTGGTCCGGTCAGCGTGGAAATCGGGAAAATGATGGAGGCTGTACAGTTGTTCTGATCAGTTACGGTCACTGTGTACGTTCCCGCAGCCAGGTTGCTGGCAGTAGTTCCTGTACCTCCGGCCGGGTTCCATGAATAAGTGTAAGAGCCTGTTCCTCCCGAGGCAACAACTGTTGCGGTCCCATCACTTGCCCCACAGTTTGCAGGAGTGGTACTCGTAGTATCAATTTGTAACTGGGTTGGTTCCCCAATGTTTACAGTAATGGCATCGGTACAACCACCCTGATCGGTTACGGTCACGGTATAGCTGTTTGCGCCTAGTGCATTCTGCGTCGCACCCGTCAATCCACCCGGTGCCCATGAATAGGTGTAAGCAGGGCTACCTCCTGTTGCAGAAACGGTAGCCGATCCGTCGTTTCCACCGAAACAGTTCACATCAGATGAGTTGTCGAGTGAAATCGTTGGTCCTCCATTCGATGTAACTGTCGTCGATGCGATGTCGGTACAGCCGTTCTGATCCGTAATGGTGACTGTATAGGAGCCAGCAGCCAGACCCGTGGCGGTAGCATTTGTCCCTCCTGAAGGCGACCAGCTGTACGAGTACGATCCCGTTCCACCGGTAGCAGATCCGGTAGCTGTTCCGTCCGATAATCCGCACGAAGCCGGAGTGGAAGACGCTGAGGCAATTAACTCGGCAGGATTCGAAATGGTCACCGTTGTAGAACCTGTACAGCCGTTCTGATCCTGCGCGGTTACCGTGTATGAACCGGCGCTCAGGCTGTTTTGCGTTGCTCCGCTTAATGCACCCGGAGCCCATGAATACGTATAGGCAGCTGTACCACCGCTTGCCGAAACGGTTGCAGACCCGTTGCTGCCACCAAAGCATGCAGGATCGGCTTGTGCATCAATATTTACGTTCACCGTAACTCCCGTACAAGGGTTTGAAGTACATGGCACAAGTACGGAAGCATTGGCAATAATTGTCGTAGCGCCGTTGCCGTCTACGATCATGATCGGATAACCCGAAGGAGCAGCAGTTGTAACACCGGTCGCATATTGCGTCCAGGTGGTGTCTCCCGGACAAGTTGTGAGGTCACAGCCGGTATATACCTGGAAAGGTGGGAAACCGATATACTGAGGTGTCGCAGATGCACAGTTGATACAATCCGTCTCGGACCCGATAGAATAAGGAGCGTTCACGGTTCCTGTATACCAGGTGTACGAACCATTTCCTCCTGATGCAGTCAGGTCACCGTTGAGTTCTTCACAAATATTAATGGTCGCACAAGGGTCTACGATGATCGAAATGGTTTCCGATCCGCATGGCAGTGTATAAGTAATGTCAAAGGTTCCGGCACCGGATACCGATGGGTCAAACACTCCCGAACCATTCACGCCGGTTCCGCTCCAGGTACCTCCCGGAGATCCAGGGATCAATGGGAATGCAGCATCGGATTCGCATACCGGACCTACGTTACAAATGTTGGCATCACAGCAGATGAGTGTGAACTGGGAACAGGCTGAAAGGTTCACCGCTTCGATTCGTCCGCTTCGATTCGTTGCGGAGTTGTTTTGCTGTGCTCCGCAGGCAATCACTTCACCGTTGGAGTTTACGGAAACGTCGTAGACGTTGAATGTGACCATTGCCTGGCTCAGAATGTTAAGGTTCTGGTCGAACTTCACCACACGGTCTTTCGACCCGGCATAGACATTTCCGCAATCGTCCACGTCCAGTCCGCTGTTTTGTACAACTGTACCACCGATGATCGGAACAGTGGTTGCTCCTCCACCGGGGAGTGATACGGTTGTAATCAGTGCTCCGGTATTCAGATCCCATTTTCTGATCTGATCGCCGGCGTGCGTATAGATGAAGTTGTCGTTGGCAGTAATCGCTTTCAGACCACCTCCGTTTTGAGTTGCCGGCAGATAGTTTTCACATTTATAGCCCAGGTTGTCCTGGTTATCCACCTGGAAGACCGGTTCGACAGTCGGACATACGCCAAAGTTCTGGTTGATCACTCCGACGTCATTGTGCGTCAGGTAGGCATATTTGGCATTCTTGGAAGAGGAAATGGATCGTACTTCGATTGGATTCGCACCGAAACCTCCGATGCTCGTGTAATCCACCGTTTGATCGGAAAGCACGGCACCGCTTGCTACATCGATCTCGAAGATCCCCGCGTAGAAGTCGAACGTGAGAATCCCGTTTACCCAGGTTCCTCCTGTAATCAGTTTGGTTTCGTCACAATTGAAAGTGATGGACCACCACTCAGAGTTCCATTGCAACCCACCGCTTAATGCTGTTTGCCAAACAAATCCGCCGGCGTTATTTACTTTGTGCATTTCAGCGGTTACACCGGAAGTCACATAACTGTTTCCGGAAGCATCAGTGGCAAGGGTTCCCAACCAAACAGTACTGGTATCCCATGGGGTAGTATAAGTCCATTGCAACACGCCATTGATATCGTATTTCTTCAATTCCATCGGGGTTTCTCCACCGATCGAATACACATTTCCAACACCATCTGTTTCTACTTCCCACACTGCTGTGGAAGTCGTGAAGGTCGGTGAAGTGATCCATGGGTCAATAATGACTTCTTTGGTGTTGTCATAGTTCTCCAGGTCAAACGAAAGTCGGTTGTTTTTGAATTTGTAAGATGAACGAATCTCTGCTTTGGAGTCTGCATAAAAAGTAATTGGCGCATGTTCCAGAATTTGTCCCAGTGAAGTATTGATCTCCATCTGACCTTCATCATTCAGAGAGATCGCCACGTTCTCGTCCTTCACTTTTGTTGTCGCCGACGAGTAATCCAGTTTGATCTTTGACGGATCTGCACCAGGATGAAGAATCACATTGTACTTGATCCCCGAAACCGGATGAATGGTGTATTCAACGTCGATGTTATCGTACAGATTGATGTAGGTGATTTTCTTGTACCCGCTCACATTTTCAATGCTGCCGGTTTCTTTTGTTACCGGATCCTTCATCGCGAAGGTGTAATAATTCGGGGCAACATCTTCTGCGATGATTTGTACATCAGGATTGGCATCTACCCATCGCGCAAAAACTAATTCACTGATATTGGTTCGCTTTGGTGCAGCAGGATCCGTTTTATGTGCGGCGTTCTTAACGATCTTGTCCAGGCGGTAGGTAAGTCCGGATTTGGAGAAAAACACGTAGAAGGGATTGCGACTGAAGGCATATTCCACCTTTTCGTTGCTGTGCCATGTGCGACCGTCGTACTGACCTTTGTTCTCAATAAAGGAAACGTATTCGTTCCCACTATTGAAGGACCAGTTATTGGCGGACTGTTGCCCGGTCACGCTTAACCAACAAAAGACTACAATAGAAGATAATAGCAGTGCCTTTTTCATTCCGTAAAGAAGTTAGTTAGAGTAAATAATGCACGGCAATATTACTACATAACCCCTTGGAATGGTGCAGTGTTACCCCCTCAACCTCAACACATAAGAAGGTAAATGGCTTGAAATGAAGCAGATCAGATCACATCCAGCGCATTTTTCAGGTCGTGGATCAGATCGTGATAATTCTCCACTCCGATTGACAAACGGACAAGCTTTTCGGTGATAGACATTGCCTGCTTGTCGTTGACGTCCACATCTGCATGTGTCATTGTGTAAGGATGTTCGGCAAGGCTTTCGGTACCCCCCAGAGATACTGCCAGTTTGATCAGTTTCAGGTTGTCCAGAAATTTAAATGCTTCCGCCTCACCACCCCGGATATCAAAGGAGATCATTGCTCCGTGTGAAGAGTATTGTTTCGCGAGGACCTTTTTTTCAGTCTCCGTGCCGTATTTGGCCGTATTCCCCAGATAGTAAACACGTTCAACTTTCGGATGGTTATTCAGAAAGTCGGCAACATGTGCGGCATTGGTCGCCTGCTGATCCATGCGGACTTTCAGGGTTTCCAGACTTCGCATAAGCAGCCAGCCAGTCCATGGACCAGCCATGTTTCCGAGGAAAGTCCGGAGACCTTTCACGCGTGCCATCAGCTCTTTTGACCCCAGGCAGGCACCGGCGATCACATCCGAATGCCCCCCGATATATTTGGTAGCTGAATAGAGTACCAGATCGGCACCGTGTTTCAGCGGGTGTTGCCAAAGCGGCCCCATGTATGTGTTGTCGACGGAAAGCACCACGGGCTTTTCGTCCGTCGTAAAGTGTGCTTTGATGTCTGCACAGAGTTCGATGTCAATAACGGCATTTGTCGGGTTCGCGGGCGTTTCGATATGGATCATAGTCAACCGGTCGGCACGTCCTGTATCTTCAATCCTGCGAATAACTTCTTCCTTGCTCTCCCCAGCCCGGAAACCAACGCTTTCAATGTTCAGTTTCCGAAGAAAGTGATTGATGAAATGATCAGTACCACCATAGAGCGGTTTGCTATACAGCAACAGATCACCAGGGGTCATAAATTCAAGCATGGCTGTGGAAATGGCCGACATCCCGCTTTCAAATACCGCACAGTCTTCTGCTTCATCCCACAGGCAAAGTCGGTTCTCCAGAATTTCAAGGTCAGGATTGTTGAGGCGGCTGTAGATCAGTCCCAATTCTTCTCCCTGTTCTTTTTCGCGGAGGCCATAGGCGACTTCAAAAAAGCGTTTGCCCTCCATGGCTGTATGAAACACGAAGGTGGAGGTTTGGAAGATCGGACATTTGATGGCCCCTTCTGAAAGAGCAGGTTTGTACCCGTAGCTCATCATTAGGCTTTCGGGTTTGAACTGGTGCGAATCCATAATCACTAAATTGGTTGAATAAACCTATGGAAATTAGTGTAAAAACTAAAATCAAAAGAAAATATTTCTGTTACTGATCAAAATTCAATACAATTGTATTGTCTGGTTGTTGCTTTTTAAAAGCAATCGGAAAAATATACTGGTATGGATAGTACAGATCGAAAGATCATCGAATTGCTGACCCGTGATGGCAAGCTGGGGATGAAAGAGATCGCACAGGAGATCGGTCTGACGATCACTCCAACATATGAACGGGTGCGTCGTTTGGAACGTTCAGGTGTGATCAAAGGGTATACGATCCGGGTTGATCGGAAAAAGGTTGGAAGGTCCCTACAGGTGGTCTGTCAGGTTTCGCTGAAGGAACACAATCTTGAATTGCTGAAGAAGTTTGAGCAAAACGTTGTTGACCTGCCGCAGGTGGTTTCCTGTTTTCACATTGCCGGAGATCACGATTATGCTCTATTGATCGAGGTAGAGGATATGGATGCCTACGAAGAATTTCTTCGTGAGCATCTGACAAACATTCCAAGCATTGCACATGTGCAAAGTGCGTTCGTGATGCGCGAGATAAAGGGATAAAAAAAGAGGCCGAAGCCTCTTTCATTCTTATTTCATTTTACTGAGATCAGGCATGTCCCGTGTAAATGCCGGGATTCCTGTCACGTCCATTCCGGTAATCAGCAAATGGATGTCATGTGTTCCTTCATAGGTCACTACGGATTCGAGGTTGGCCATATGACGCATGATCGAATACTCACTGGTGATTCCCATTCCTCCGTGAATTTGTCGGGCTTCGCGGGCGATATTCAGTGCAATTTCCACGTTGTTACGTTTTGCCATAGAGATCTGTGCAGAAGTTGCGCGACCCTCGTTGCGGAGTTGTCCCAAACGGAAAGTCAGCAATTGCGCTTTTGTGATCTCCGTGATCATTTCTGCCAGTTTCTTCTGGATCAATTGGAACGCTCCGATCGGTACGTTAAATTGTGTACGCTCTTTCGAATAACGCAGGGCCTGATCGTAGCAGTCCATCGCAGCACCAAGCGCGCCCCATGCAATTCCAAAACGAGCGGAGTCGAGGCAGCTGAGTGGAGCCCCAAGTCCGGAACGTCCAGGAAGAATATTCTCCTTCGGCACCTTCACGTCGACGAAAATAAGTTCACCTGTGGCAGACGCTCTCAAAGAAAGTTTGCCATGCATTTCAGGAGTAGAGAATCCTTCCATTCCCCGCTCCACGACCAATCCGTGAATACGACCTGTTTCATCCTTCGCCCAAACGACAGCGATGTCTGCAAAAGGAGCGTTGGAGATCCACATTTTTGCGCCGTTCAGGATCACATGGTCACCTGCATCTTTAAAATTACTGATCATTCCTCCCGGGTTGGAACCGTGATCAGGCTCAGTCAACCCGAAACATCCGATCATTTCACCGGTAGCCAGTTTCGGAAGATACTTCTTACGTTGTTCCTCGCTTCCGTATTTCCAGATCGGATACATTACCAGAGAACTTTGTACGGAAGCCGTAGAACGCAATCCTGAGTCACAACGCTCCAACTCCTGCATAATCAATCCGTAAGAGATCTGATCGAGTCCGGGACCACCGTATTCTTCAGGAATATAGGGACCGAAGGCACCGATCTCTCCGAGGCCGCTGATCAAATGGCTGGGGAAGGTCGCTTTTTCATAGTGTTCATCGATGATGGGTGACACTTCTTTTTTTACCCATGCCCGGGCAGCGTCGCGAACAAGTTTGTGTTCTTCGCTCAGGAGATCATCCAGGTTGTAATAATCGGGATGTACGTACTGATCAGTTCTCATGATATTCTAGAATTTTTTGGACCACAAATTTAACGATATTTTATTAGTACGTTAGATATTTGTCACTTGCATCGCGTAACTTTGCCCGAGCGGAAAACGTGCTGTAGCAATGGGTTTAACAGAAGTACTGACAATCGGTTTAAGTGTGGTCCCGGAGGAGTTGACTCCACGGGGGCAAACGTTGAGCCCCGCCGTTGGGATTGCGCTCTTTGCGGCCTTTATTCTGATTGCCCTTTCGAAGCTGGTGAAATCGGATGTGTTTGAAAACCTGTTGCTGTCCAATGCCAAGATCTCCGGTCTTCAGACGTACTTGCGTGAATCCTTCCCGCTCTTTCGGGGCGGCTCTTTTTTGTTGCTGTTCAATTACCTGCTTTCCTTCGGGCTCGTCCTGTATATGATGAACGGTTTTGCGTCGATGCACATGGATTATCAGTGGTGGACGGCTCTGCTGGTTCCGGCAGTTTTGCTGCTTTGGCCTCTTGGCTCTATGTTTGCTGTGGGGCTGCTCACCGGAGAGCGACAGGTGTTTGCTGATCCGATCGCTATGAAAATGGTTGGTTCCGAGATGTTGGGGCTGGTCTATTTTGTGCTGGCGTTGGTGCTGGCATTGTATGCCTTTGATGAGATTCTGTTTATAGAGATCGTGATCGGGGCTTTTGCGATCGAATCATCACTTCGGATTGTAAAAAGTATTGCGTCAGCAGTTGCCTCCGGAGTTTCTTGGTATTATATAATTTTGTATTTTTGCACCCTTGAAATTCTGCCACTATTCGTAGCTTACTACGTGTTGTTGAGGGATTTCATTCAAAGTTGAGTTTTTAATTTTTAAAGAGATAGACGGTGGCTATTCGTACAATTTTAGTCTCGCAACCGAAGCCTGAGGGGACAAAGTCTCCTTATTATGATCTGGCGGAAAAATATGGTTTGAAGATCGACTTTCGATCGTTCATTCACGTGGAGGGAGTTAGTGCGCAGGAGTTCAGATCACAAAAGGTTGACCTTTCGAAGCATACCGCCGTCATCCTGACATCCAAAACGGCAGTGGATCATTTCTTCCGCATCGCCGAGGAAATGCGTTTTGAAGTGCCGGATACAATGAAGTATTTCTGCATTTCGGAAGCGGTGGCGTACTACCTGCAGAAATATGTTCCTTACCGAAAGCGTAAGATCTTTTTCGGAAAGCAGACGATTCTGGATCTCGTGGATACTCTCAAAAAGCACAAGAAGGAAAAGTTCCTGCTGCCGTGTGCCGATCGTCTTCGCGATCGCATTCCGCAGACGCTTGAGGAGAACGATCTTGAATTTACCAAAGCAGTATTTTATCGTACGGTGGCTTCCGATCTTTCCGACCTGGAGGATGTGTACTACGACATGCTGGTTTTCTACAGCCCGGGAGGCATTGAATCCCTGTTGAAGAACTTCCCGAATTTTAAGCAGAACAATACCGTAATTGCAGCGTTCGGATCTACCACGGCCAATGCGATCATCAAAAACAAATTGCGTCTTGACCTTCATGCTCCGCAACCCAATGCGCCTTCCATGACCGGTGCCATTGAGAATTACGTGAAGGAACACAACAAGGTCAAGAAATAAGAAGGGAAACCGAATCAATTGTGAAAAGGCGTTGTTTAAAGCAACGCCTTTTTTAATGTTTCAAGAATCTCATCCATACCATCGGAGGCACTTCCTTTGATCCGTGTGATATCATTTGGAACCGGAAGTTGATCCGCATTCGGGTCTATCAGGAATTTGTGAGAAGCATTGTTGGCGTAATGAATGAGTCCCGCTGCCGGGTATACTTGCAAGGAAGTACCTATGATAATGAGAACGTCGGCACCTGCCAGTACATCGACCGCGTCTTCATACGCCGGAACGGCTTCTCCGAACCAAACCACATGAGGCCGCAGGCGGTAACCTTCCGGGCATTTATGATCCGCGGTTAGCTCCCATCCGTCAATCGGGTAATAGGCGCGCTCCTGGCTGGGGCCACTGCTTTTAGACAGACGGATATTTCCATGCAAATGAAGTACCCGGTCACTTCCCGCCCTTTCATGAAGATCGTCGATGTTTTGTGTAACCACGTGTACATGGGCGGCCGATTGCAACTCGGCAATTTGCCGGTGAGCCTTGTTGGGTTGTGCATCAATGATCCGGCGACGTCGTTCGTTGTAAAAGCGCGTCACCAGGTCCGGATCTTTTCTCCACGCTTCGGGGGTGGCTACGTCTTCCACCCGATGTTGTTCCCACAATCCGTCCGCATCCCTGAATGTCTGGATCCCACTTTCGGCACTCATGCCGGCACCGGAGAAAACAACGATCTTTTTCATGGATTAATAATACGAAAAAAGCCGGGTTCATAAAACCCGGCTTTCTATCGTAAAGGGTTCCCCCTAAATTACTTGATCACAACATTCTCAGCGTGAACGCTTCCTTCAGAAGTGATAGTAACGATGTAGCTTCCTGCAGCCATGTCAGCAACAGAGAAAGTAACATTGTTACCAGCCTGAGAAGCAACTACACGACCCTGAAGATCAGAGATAGTTACGTTAGCGTTACCCTCAGCGTTGAATACTACGTTCAATACTTCATTTGCAGGGTTTGGATAGATAGATACGTCAGAAATTGACATTTCATCCAATCCCGCAGTGTTGTTCTTGAACAATCCTTCTTCAGAACCTCCGTAGTTAGCTGCGGAAGCATTGATGATCACTGATCCTGAGTTGTTCTTAACGTTGTAAGTACCCTGGAGTGAAGAAGATCCTGCCAATCCGTCACCATAGTAATCGTAGATAGCGAACGTGTAGCAATCTACACCACCCAGTGGAACTTGCCAATCATAAGTTGTACCGTTAGAAAGTGGGTTGGTAGCGTCAGTTGGAGGAGGGAAGCTACCTGTGTTGTAGTTACCCTGCACGTTTTCGTTACCTTCTGACCAGATGATAGTACCAAAACCATCAGTGATTTCCATCCATACTTCATCAGCATATCCGTCTGTTTCGAGGTGAACCGTTACATAAGAATCTGTCTGACCAGCAACAGTTGTGTTGATGTTGTGTGTACCGGAGTTGTCACCAGTGTTGTCAGCTACACCATTCGGGTTGCTCACAGTTACGTTCAATACATCGGAACCTGTTACAGCAAAAGTAATAGGGTTCAAAGTGATTGTCTGGCTTCCACCTGGGTTGATGTTACCATTCCATGTCATGTTCTGAGCAGTACCTCCGTTCACATCGTAAGTGATGCTCAAAGAAGTCATTGCAGCAGATCCCCAGTTCTGAACAGTGATCTCAGGAGAGATAGTCTGTGAAGATCCCATGTCACAAATCTGGAGGCTAGGAGTAGCTGCAGAGTTGTAGATTACTTCGTTTGCAGAAGAGAATCCGGTCAACATTGGCTCAACTTCAATAGCAGTAAGAATATCACCCGCATCCTGGTATCCGTCGTTTACATAAACAGCCAAACGGATGTTCGAAAGATCAACGTCAACTCCAAGATAATCTGCCGGCAATGTATAAGTGTAATTCAACATGTTTGTTGAACCAGCAGTTGTAGTGTTGATCGCATCACCCCACTGTCCTGTAAGGAATGTTCTCAATACGTGCATGTGATCGTAGATTCCGTTTGCCTGATCGATCCAACCTGAAGGGTTGTAGTTACCGTAATCAGACTGAGGACCAGCGATGTGATCCTGAAGAACTGCTACATACATGTAGTTTGTTGCACTTGGAGCATTTGAAGTATAATAGTACTCAACATTCACAGTCATCTGACGTGTATTGATGTCGATTGTAGCTTCACCCCAGAGGTTTACTTCTGAAGTTTCACCAAGTACTGTTGGAATGAAGCCAGCATCTCCCAGATAAGCCGGGTGATAAACCTGTCCAGTTGTAGTCCCGCTACTTCCGTTGTAAGTAATTGTACGACGGTTCAATGTAGATGCAGGGTATCCTGAAATTGGGAAAGTGTTGTCCATTACATCTCCGTAAGCAGTACGGAAATCAGGCTCTCCTGCTCCCGGAACCGCATATCCACCCGCGTGAACGTTTACACCAACCACACGTCCTGGGTTTGCAGCCATTTGTTGGTTTACAGTAGCGTGACCGATAGGGCAGTATCCACAGTGAATTCCTGTGAACTCCTCAACGATCGCATTACGACCGGAAGGAGATGTGCTCACATTTGTCTGAGCTGTTGCCAATACTGGAACAGCCAGAGCGCCTGCGACCAAAATCTGAGTAAATTTTTTCATAGTTAATTCTGTTTTGAAATGATATTGAGAGCGCAATTTCCTTCTTTTTTAACAGAAAGTAAAATTCTACCTGTCTGGAAAATAAATTATTCTTGTATTCCTATGTTCTGTCTTTGGGATGGACGACTGGCAATCGGATGGACGGCACTCCTATCTGAATCCATTTTAGTATCTTTACCGGCTTCGAAAAGAAAGCACTATGGCGAAAATAAGAAAACAGGAAGCCCTCGACTATCATTCGATCGGAAGACCGGGTAAAATTGAAGTGGTTCCGACGAAGCCTTATTCGTCGCAAAGAGACCTTTCACTGGCCTATTCTCCTGGTGTTGCGGAGCCATGCCTGCGGATTGCGGAGAACCCGAAGGATGTATATAAGTACACCAGCAAAGGAAACCTTGTTGCCGTAATTTCGAACGGAACAGCTGTGCTCGGGTTGGGCGATATTGGCCCGATGGCGTCCAAACCGGTGATGGAAGGAAAGGGGCTGCTGTTTAAGATTTTCGCTGACATTGATGTTTTCGACATAGAGGTTGATGCTTCTAATCCTGAGTTGTTTATCCAGACGGTAAAAGCGATTGCTCCGACCTTCGGGGGAATCAATCTGGAGGATATCAAGGCGCCTGAGGCGTTTGAAATTGAGCGTCGCCTGAAAGAAGAGCTGGATATTCCGATCATGCACGATGACCAGCATGGTACGGCGATCATTTCGTCTGCTGCCCTGATTAATGCACTGGAGCTGGCAAATAAAAAGATCGAACGGGTGAAGATTGTGGTATCTGGTGCAGGCGCTTCGGCGATGTCATGTGCAAGATTATACATGGCGCTCGGGGCCAGGAAAGAGAACATCTTCATGTTTGATTCCAAAGGTCTGTTGTGGGAAGGACGTGAGGATCTGGAAGAAAATAAACGCTCTTTTGCGACACATAAAAAGGAGGTCGATCTTTATACGGCCTTCAAAAAAGCAGATGTGTTCCTTGGTCTGTCACGTGGCGGGATTGTCTCCCGTGAAATGGTGAAGGTAATGGCGAAAGATCCGATCGTATTTGCCCTGGCCAATCCGGAGCCGGAAATTTCGTACAGGGATGCAACATCCACACGAAAGGACATCATTATGGCCACCGGTCGTTCCGATCATCCGAATCAGGTGAACAACGTACTTGGATTCCCGTTCATTTTCCGTGGAGCACTGGACGTAATGGCCACGAGGATTAATGAAGAAATGAAACTGGCAGCAGTGAAAGCGATTGCTTCACTGGCCAAAGAAACCATCCCTGAAGAAGTCATTGAGGCTTACGGGGAGAAAAATATTTCGTTCGGACGCGAGCAGTTCATTCCCAAGCCGTTGGATCCACGACTGATCTATTATGTAGCGCCGGCAGTAGCCAAGGCTGCAATGGAATCGGGTGTGGCACAAAAGCCGATTGAGGATTGGGACGCTTATGAGATGGAACTCAAGAATCGTCTCGGTTTGGACAATAAGCTGATCCGAAACATTACGGAAAAGGCACAACGGAATCCGAAACGGGTGGTCTTTGCCGAAGCAGACAATATTAAGATCCTGAAAGCTGCTCAGACTTCCTGGGAAGAAGGAGTGGCTATTCCGATTCTGCTCGGAAACAGAAAGATCATTAACGAACTGATTGCCGAATACGGATTCGAATTCCCGCAAGTGGAAATCATTGATCCGAAGTCCGAAGAGGAACGTGAGCGCCGTCAGTTGTTCGGAAGTGCATTCTTTCAGAAGCGCATGCGTAAGGGAGTAACCGAATTTGAGGCGATCCAGATCATGCGCGAACGGAACCACTTCGGTGCGATGATGGTGGAGATGGGTGACGCAGATGCCATGATCTCCGGAATTACACGAAATTACCGTGATGTTGTGCGACCTGCGATTCAAACAGTTGGACTCCAGAAGGATATGACAACCGTTGCGGGAATGTACATCCTCAGCACCAAACGAGGTCCCCTTTTCCTGGCGGATACAACGATCAACCTGAATCCATCCGCTGAAGATATTGCGGAAATTGCAGCCAACGTGGCAAAAACCATCCGGAAGTTCAAGGTGGTTCCGCGGATTGCATTGCTCAGCTATTCGAATTTCGGTTCTTCACCGGGAGAGGATGCAAGTAAAATGTCGGATGCAGTGCGTATTCTGCACAAGAAGGATCCGAATCTTATTGTTGATGGTGAATTACAGGCCAACTTTGCGCTGAACAACGCATTGATGGAAGAGAAATTTTCATTTTCCACGCTGGCAGGGAAGAAGGTAAACACCCTCATCTTCCCGAATCTTTCAGCGGGAAACATTTCATACAAGTTGTTACAGGAAATGACAGAAGGCGATGCCATCGGTCCGGTACTCGTCGGATTGAAAAAGTCGATCCATGTACTTCAAATGGGATCGTCCGTAAGGGAAATAATCAATATGGTGAAAGTCGCCGTTGTAGACGCTCAAAACAAATAAGTAATGATTGCACAACTGACCGGGAGACTTGTAGAAAAGAATCCTACCGAACTTGTTATTGATTGTGGAGGAGTAGGTTATGAAGTAAAGATCTCGTTAAACACGTTCTCAGCGTTGGGAAGTTCAGAGCACATTCAACTTTTCACGAAGATGATTGTACGAGAGGACGCTCAATTGCTTTATGGCTTTGCTGATAAAACAGAACGTGAAATGTTCAATCATCTGATCTCAGTTTCCGGTATCGGACCAAATACGGCGATGATCATGTTGTCGTCACTTGTGCCGGCTGAAATTGCCGCTGCCATTCAGAATGAGGATGTTCGGACGATTCAGAGTATCAAAGGAATAGGTGCTAAAACAGCCCAGCGGGTGATCGTTGATTTGAAGGATAAAATGTTAAAAATGGCCTTTTCGACGGAAAATATGTTTAGTGCAAACAATACAAATCAAATTGATGCGTTAACTGCATTGGTTTCTTTAGGCTTTGACAAGAAGTCTGCGGAAAAGGCAATCGACAGGATCAGTACTGGTGAAGAAACGGTTGAGCAGTTGATTAAAGAGGCACTTAAAGTACTATAACGTTGAAAAAGACCG
>JBNKYR010000081.1:0-14438 GCA_050300995.1 Crocinitomicaceae bacterium
CAACGGTCCCTTTCACCTCTACATTTGAAGCGCCGGAGTTCAGTACACAAGACGCCCCTGAAATATTGATTGTCCCATTCTCAAAATACTGAGAAAGAAGATCACCAATGGATGGCGAACTGATCAGGTCTCCGGTGAAGGCAAGGCTTTTATCCGGTTGGATCGCTCCCTGAATTGTTGATGCTAACTGTTCAAGTGTCATGCTAAAAAGGTATTATCCTGCGTTGTAGCGATTGAAGTGAAGCCCGTGATGGAAGATACTCACCGTCTGGCCTTGTCCGGGATTCACCTGTATGTAGTCATAGGATCCCTGATTGATCCCATATAGATTAATTGTAATATTCCAATGCATTGCTACTAATTCAACCTCTTCCACATACATCATTCGACCAATGCGCATTCCAAACAGATAGCCGATGTAATAATTCGCGAACCAATCCTGTGCAAAAGGGTTAATTCCTCCATCACTCGCAATTAGTTCAGCCAGTTTATCAGTGACCTCGGTATAGCCTTCATAGCTGACATACATGGCTCGAAGAACGGCTTGCTGAACATTTAAATTTGGAAAGGGATTACCCGCATTATACGTTGCCAGAGCATCAGCAAGATTTGTCCTGTTTTGCCTTGCATTGCCGTCAACATACATCCCGGTAAAAGGATTCAATACACCAAATACTGCATGAAAGAGACAGTTATTGTTGTCCCCGCTCGTTGGCAGGATGTTCGATGATGTTGTAGATGAACTCCCATCATTGACCGTAAAATCAGACCACACCGGGAGATGGTCACTAAGTCCGTACTTGGCATGCTGGTCTTTATAGGTATCCTTATATATTACGTACCAGGCAGTTTCTGTTGGCCAGTATTGGATCCCGGCAGCCTGTCCAAGCTTTTCGGCCTCATCTCTGATAAAATCGATCACCCCCGTTGAGTCATTAAACACCAGTGAAGGGGTGAATTTATCGTGCTTTTTCAAAACAAAAATATTGTCATAAGCGCTGCTTTCTTTAAAGGGCTCTGATGGATCAGCACTATACGTCGTCTTTCTTTGCTCCTCCTCCGACGGGTCATTGATACATGGCTGATAATTCGTCAGCAAATTCTTATAAACCTCGGTAGCAAGCGACTTGGTCATGCAATAGTTAAAGTCTCCCAGCACGATCGTATCCATTTGTGGTAGAGGATTTAACGGCTTCAGCGGATACCCGGCTTGTCGCAGGACTATTTCACCTCCGATCTCCAAAAACTCCGCTAGTTTGTTAATTCCCAACCCTGCCCCTTTACTCGCCTTGAATTTATTACAAGGGGTAAGTGCATGATACGACACAATGTTCACCGGTGTCACCGATTTAGCTGTGATCACATTTATACTAAACATCCCCGGACGCCGTCCGGGAAATGATCTGGACTTGGGGGTACGAAGAATCACCGGGGACGAGATTTTCTCAATCTGGTTCACTGGATCTGAATGCGCGTATTTTGAAGACTTCGGTGTTTTTTTCCAAAAGAAAGCATACGCATCACGCATAGATCCGGTCATTGCCAGATTGACTCCCGACACATCCGAGTCCCAACCGGCTCCAGGATCTCCTGCTGCCAGTTTCATCCGGATCATTATCAATAGCCATGAGATACTGAAGTCGATGTTTGCCCCCAATTCACGCGGGCAGTAAGGACCACACTGTACTTCCTGAATGCAAACAACATCTGCATTCGAATTAAGAATAATGTCGACGATTCTCCTGTAATCATCCGCTCGGATTTCCTGAGAACCGAATGTTCTCAAATTCCAGGACATGACGCGAATTGTTGGCATAAAATATCAATTAGTTATGGATTCTACCGGCAGAATTCCTGCTTACAATTCGGTCAGAAGCTGTGACAGGTTATCCTTCTCATCATTGCTCAGGTTCTTACCAAAAGCCTTTTCCAGTGCATTGATCAACCCAGTTGCTCTCTGCTGTCGCTGTTTTTTCATCTCTTCGAATGGAGGGAATTGTGGTTCCGGTGATGGAGGAAGGCTCGGGTCTCTCGTTTCCATCACCTCGTAGGCCGCGGTACTCGTAGAAGCCTTTCCAAAAGAGAATAAATAGAACTTAACAGTTACGCTATCCTGATTACCGTGATACTGGGTTGCACTATACTGGAATGTTTGTCCGGCACGTACCGGTATACACATAGTATTCGGAGTACTCTCATAGGCGTTCATATAAGAAGAAAAGTACGTTGAATTTCCTCCGGTGATCTGAAACCACTCACCTTCCGAATAAATAGCTGCCCAGGCCGCGCAAAACAGGCTATGATTTGGCAGATCAAACTGCGCTACCAGGAAGCCGTCAGTATTTGCTGTGGCACTCGTATCACTGATGGATGTCCCGGAAGCGATACACGTGGCTGCCTTGAACATCGAAACCTGATTGTTGGCCGTCAGACTACCGTTGGTGATCATTGCGCCGCTCGCCGTCAGGGTTCCGCTGGTTGTAGCACTGGTCAGCGTCGCACTACCTTTTACATTGAGGGTTCCCTTTGTTGTTAAATTGACTACGTCGGACTCCGTTCCCGTAACCACAAAGCTTTGGTTTACGGTTGTCGGGCCGTTCAAGGTAGAAGCTCCGGAGACCGTTAGCGTAGTACCTACCAAATCCGGACTTGAAACAATCACGGTCAGGTAGAGGTAGGTATTGGCTGTTTCACTTTGCTCCTGAACACTGGCCTTTAGCGCAAACGTGGTCGTTTCAGTCAGATTCGGAGATTTCCATGAACGCGTATTGGTCACAACCTCGGAAGTACCGTTGTAATACATTGTATAACTCGCAAGATCGGAACCATTCCAGGTCAGAGTGACCTCGTCTCCATGCTCCACATATGGAGCCGATGCAGCAAAGTTGTCCATGTAGAACCCATAAGGGAACTTGGACATATCGTAGGAGTTGTTCTTGTTTGTAAACGTTTTATTATCCGCAGAAGAGTTTTCCGCGACACTGAACGTAAACGTACCTACTTCAGTGTTTGTGGGAATATTGAAAATCTGAAAACTGATCCCGTCTGTGGTGATCAGATTATCACTTGGCTTCACAGGAGTCGCGGTAAACACCCCATCCGATGTCATACTGATATTCCATTGATCTGACGGGTTTGCTGCCATCAGGATACCACTGGAACTGGATGCCAGATCCTGCGCCAGGTTACCAATCGGAAAACTGAACTTGATCTGGTTGCAATAAATGGCATTCATCGAATTATTCGAAACAGTAATCACAATGGATGTCATGGAAATAGTGCCATTTGCAGAGCTTACCTGAATAGGATCAGGATTTGTGGTGATCCCATAAGACAATAGGCACTCACTTGTTTCAGCGTACATTCTAGGTAACATCGTTCATTTGTTTTATGCCTGTGCAACGCGAAATCTTCGGATGCTTCGGCGGTTCGTATTAAAATTCTCTTTATTGTTTTCGATGTACCTTCTGGCGCAATCCGGACATTTGTCGGAAAATCCACATTCAACGATCCTTTTCAACAGGCAGCATGCAAGAACAATGGTTCAGGTTTTGGAGCGTGAAAGATAGAAGGGACAAACACCAAAATCAAGCGTATTAATACCTGTTTTCTTGCAACAAATACTGTTTTTTTAACCGTATTTCACTACGATTCCTGTACAAAAAGCTTCGAAAAACGGCGCGTGTCTCAATCCTTACACCGAACCTTACCTATGAAATGAGCAGCAATCACTATCTTCGGAGTAAGACCTCAGGAAGTTGTTCGTCAAAAGCCCAAATTGATCAAATGATCGTTATTATCGGAAATGGAATTGCAGGTGTTACCACCGCCCGGCACATCCGGGAGCGAAGCAGTGAGCCTGTCACCCTGATCTCATCGGAATCGAAGTATTTCTTTTCGAGAACAGCGCTGATGTATGTATTCATGGGACACATGAAGTTCGAACACACTCAGCCCTTTGAGCCTCATTTCTGGGAGGAAAAAGACATTCGTCTTGTCTTCGATCATGTGGAAAGCGTTGATCCGGATACCAGATCCCTGCAGTTGCAAAGTGGTGAAACGATGAACTACGACAAACTGGTGATTGCTTCTGGTTCGCGACCTCGCAGTATCGGGTGGCCCGGAGAAAAAGCTGACGGCGTCCGCGGACTTTATTCGAAACAGGATCTGGAATACCTGGAAGCACGTGCCGATCGCATTCAAAGCGCTGTAATTGTTGGTGGCGGACTGATCGGAATCGAACTTGCTGAGATGCTGCTTTCCCGAAACATCGAAGTACATTTTCTGGTTCGGGAGTCCCACTTTTTCGGGAATATCCTTCCGAAGCACACGGCTCAATTCCTCATGGATCATTTCAAACGCCATCATGGTCTTCACATGTATTATGAAGAAGAACTTGCGGAAATCATCCCGGATGATCATGGACATGTGAAAGGAATCAGAACCAAAAGCGGAAATGAGATCGCCTGTGAATACGTAGGGCTGACCATCGGTGTTGAGCCGAACATCTCCTTTCTGGAAGGCAGCGGAATCGAAACAAATCGGGGAGTCCTTGTCGACAAATTCCTGCAAACTTCTGCAAGGGACGTTTACGCGATCGGGGATTGTGCAGAGGTTCGGCAGCCTTCAAGCGGAAGAAGAGCACTTGAACCTGTTTGGTATACCGGGCGTTTTATGGGAGAAACACTGGCACGCACTCTTACGGGAGAAGCAACTTCTTACAATCCGGGACATTGGTTCAATTCGGCCAAATTCTTTGATATCGAATACCAAACATACGGACTGGTCGGAAACGAATTGCGCGATAACGAAGCCGAATTCGTGTTCAGACATCCGGACAAAGAGATCTTGTTGCACTTTGTTTTTGACGCTGAAACACGACGCTTCATCGGTGTGAACACATTCGGTACACGACTTCGCCAAATGGTCTTCAATCACTGGTTGATCAACAATGCAACAATTGAAGAGGTGATTCGCCAACTCGGCATGGCCAATTTTGATCCCGAATTCTACGCATCATACGAGCGTGATCTTATCCAGGCATTCAACACTCAATTCAATACACAGATCCCACCCGGCAAAAAAGGCTGGTGGCAACAAATTACGGCACGCTGATCCATGGAAACGAATTACGCTATCACCGGAAATGAAACGCAACGTTTGTCCAGCCTGAACAAATGGGGCGTCGGTTTATTTGTTGTCGGCATCCTGGGGCTTTTGGAACTTACTCTCCAACTGTCGATGAAAGGCATGTATTCCATTAAGCAGATTCAGGGCGCTCCGTGGTACCTGCTCGGATTCTTTGCGCTCATGCTTTCCGGGATCTTTTTGTTTACCTTTCGGAAAAACGAACTGAAACGTCAGCCGTATTACTGGAAAACGCTCAACCTCACGCAAAAAACCGGATTACTACTTTCCCTGCTCGGATTTGCAATCCCCGGAACCGCCTGGGCCGGCTTTCTTCCCGAACCAGCTGTTCTTTTTCTATGGCTTTCACTCGGAGGAATTGCTACCGGGATTCTTTTATACACCTATGGAACTTACTCCGGACATACGGCAGGAATTAAAAACAATCACGTTTGGCACAACAGCCTGACCAATCGCGGCATTCTTGGCTGGATTGCGGGGGTAGCGCTTACCTTATTTTACATTCAGCTTTACTGGATTCCCGAATCGCTGGAGCAACTGGTTCGCCTGTTTGACCCACTCGCCTACCTGATCACCGGATCGAAAGCGAGCCAATGGTTTGTCTACGGAACGCTGTATACCTTCGTGATCATCTTTCTGGGCATCAAGTTTATTGTCAAATACCGTCACAATCGTTACCAGGTGATCCGAACCCTTTCAGTCATCTTTTTTCAGGTAATATTCGCATTCGCCCTGCCTCACATCCTTGAAGCATTCAACGATACACCCGGCTATTTCCAGAAAGACCTGAAAAATGTCTGGCCACTGAATTACAGCTTTGCAGACAGCTCACAACTGAAAGCAATGTCGCAGGGGGGCGTTTCAGGCATGTTCTTCTTTTTCTGGGGATTGATTCTGTTTCTGATCGTTACCCCATTTCTTACCTATCTGGTAGGAAAACGCTGGTATTGTTCATGGGTATGTGGTTGTGGAGGACTGGCTGAGACAGCCGGAGACGGCTTTCGTCACCTCTCATCCAAAAAGCGTTCGGCCTGGAAGATCGAGCGTTGGGTTATCCACAGCGTCATGGTCTTCGTGCTGATCATGACGGTAGCCGTTCTGTGGCCCTATTTCAGCGGGAAAGATTATACGATCGGCTTTCTGACCATTTCCAAAACAATGTACCTCGTCTGGACAATTGCCCTGTTGATCATCTCTGCGATTGTCCTGTTTATGGGAGGACGCAAGTACCAACGCAAAGTGCTTACCGTTGGGGCATTTATTCTGCTTGCGATCGCCGTGTTGCTGAGTGTGGCCTACTTCAGTGGTTCCGGTAAGGTGTTCTTTATCGACAGTAAAGGGCTGAAGCGAGCCTACGGATTCCTTGTTGGTGCGGCATTCGCCGGTGTAATCGGCGTTGGATTCTATCCGCTCCTAGGAAACCGCGTCTGGTGCCGCTTTGGATGCCCGATGGCTGGATACATGGGACTTTTTCAACGTTTCAAATCGCGCTTCAGGATCACCACCAACGGTGCTCAATGCATTTCCTGTGGAAACTGTTCGACCTACTGCGAGCAGGGAATTGATGTCCGTGATTATGCCCAACGAGGAGAAAACATCGTTCGTGCCAGTTGTGTAGGATGTGGAATCTGCGCGGCCGTGTGCCCACGCGGAGTATTGAAACTTGAAAATGGTCCCGAAGAAGGTCGCTTTGAACCCAATCCACTGGTGATTACCAAAGACGGCGTTGAATTAGGACACTAAGAATGGTGATTCGGCATTGATTCTCTATTTTTGCCGGAACTTTGCCCATGAATACACCCGTTATTTCCGTTGTCATTCCGGCCTTCAATGAAGAACAGTCTATTGCACGTGTCATCCGCGACATTCCCCGCGACGTTGTGCAGCATGTCATTGTGGCCAATAACAATTCCACGGATCGCACGGCGGAAGAAGCCGGTTCTGCAGGCGCCATTGTTGTGGACGAACCCCGAAAAGGCTATGGCTGGGCCTGTCTCAAAGGTATCGATGAGTGCCGGAAATTGAACACGGATATTGTCGTATTCCTTGATGGAGATTATTCGGATTATCCGGAAGAGATTCCGGATGTAATTCGACCGATCCTCGAAGAGGATATGGACATGGTCATTGGCTCCCGCGTGCTCGGAGAACGGGAAAAAGGTTCACTTACGCCGCAACAAGTATTCGGAAACTGGCTGGCGACACGTCTGATCCGCATCTTTTACCGGGCTAAATTCACCGACCTTGGTCCTTTCCGGGCCATTCGTTTCGATCGACTGGAAGAATTGAAAATGGCCGATAAAACCTACGGATGGACCATTGAAATGCAGATAAAAGCCAGTAAGCATCGCTTCCGTTTCTGCGAAGTTCCGGTAAACTACAAAAAGCGAATCGGTGTTTCTAAGGTAAGTGGCACTGTAAAAGGTACTGTACTTGCAGGAATAAAAATTATATTTGCGGTCTTTAAGTATCTATTTTAACTGTGCGTCGCAATCAATTGACCGATATCAAACCAACTACAATTCAGCTCTTTAGCCTGATAATCTTTTTCCTGTGTTTCGGATATGGAGTTCACGGTCAGGCACTTCGAACTTTTTCCGGCAAGGTAATCGACGAAAAGACTGAGCGAACGGTGAACGAAGTGGAGATCCAGATCGAACACCTTGAGACGCACGACACCTACAAAGCGGAGACGGATGAAGACGGAATTTTTCGCTTTGAAAAAGTTCCCGTCGGAAAATACGAACTGAAGGTAACCGATAAAGACTTTGTCAAAGATCCGTTCAACTTTGAAGTTACGGAAACACATACACCCAACCTGAACTTTGCTATCAACCGAAAGGTTTCCTGGATGTTCAACTGGGGAGATGCTTACGGTCAGGAGCACTACTGGTCACATTTTGTCGGTAAAATCATCCTGGGTATTTACTTTGCCTGCCTGTTGCTGGTGCTTTTCTATGCGATTCTTCAATTGTCACTGGCAATTGCATACGTACGTCACAAGCATAAGAAAACGCAGGAAGAAAAACCGGTTTACGATCCGGCGACCACACCAAAAGTGACCGTTCAGCTTCCGATGTTTAACGAACTTTATGTGGCGGAGCGCATTATTGAAACCGTTGCTCAATTCGATTATCCGAGAGATAAATTCCAGATCCAGGTACTCGATGATTCGACAGATGAAACAAAAGATGTAATTGCGGCCAAAGTAGCTGAAGTTGCTGCACGCGGCATTAACATCCAGCACATCCACCGGGAAGATCGTACGGGTTATAAGGCCGGTGCGCTTGATGCCGCCATGGATCGTGTGGAAGGCGATTTCATTGCCATTTTCGATGCGGATTTTGTGCCGGAAAAAGACTTCCTGCAGAAAACCATGCCTTATTTCAAGGACGATTCCATTGGGGTGGTTCAAACGCGTTGGGGGCACATCAACAAGGATTATTCGTTGCTGACCGAATTGCAGGCCTTTGGTTTGAATGGCCACTTTGCCATTGAACAAGGCGGACGAAACGCATCCGGTCACTTCATCAACTTCAACGGTACCGGCGGAATCTGGAGAAAGAAATGTATCGAGGATGCAGGTGGCTGGGAGCATGATACGCTTACCGAAGACCTGGACCTAAGCTACCGCGCACAGATCAAGGGCTGGAAATTTAAGTACCTCGAAGACGTGATTGCTCCGGCGGAATTGCCGATCACAATGTCAGCACTGAAAAGCCAGCAACACCGCTGGATGAAAGGAGGAGCCGAGTGTTTCATCAAAATGTGGAAGCGCCTGGTTACAGCAAAAGGGGTCAAGTTTGCCGATCGTGTGCATGGATTATCGCACCTTTTCAATTCGTCGGTTTTCATTTTCATTCTGTTGATCTCCCTGCTCAGTCTCCCGGTATTGCATATCAAGGACAGCTTTGCGGATCTCAACTACATTCTGCAGTACGGTTCGATTTTCATCATCAGTACAATTTTCCTGATGTTCTACTACTGGCAGGCCTATCGCGACAAAACGAGCAACCTCTTCACCTCCTTCCTGCGTTTCGTATGGCGTTTCTTTGAATTCCTTATGGTATCTATGGGATTGGCGCTGAACAACACCGTCGCAGTACTGGAAGGTTATCTGGGGATTAAGAGTTCATTTGTGCGTACTCCGAAATTCAATGTGAACGTAAAGAGCGAATTCAAGGGGAATAAGTACGACAAAAAGAGCCTGTCTATTCTGAATATCGGCGAAGGTTTTCTGGCCGTTTTGTTTGCTTACACGACGATCAACCGTGCGATTTACGGTGACATTGGAATGGTTCCGTTCCATGCCATGCTCTCGATCGGTTACGGGCTGGTATTCTACCATTCGCTGGTGGAACTATTCGCCCACAATAAAGCAGCGCGTTAATTTTTTTTCCTTTTAGGAACAGGATCGTGACCATGGCCTCCCCAGGGATGGCATGAGGCAATGCGTTTGAATCCAAGATACATTCCTTTGATCGGACCCCATTCGCGAATTGCTTCGATGGTATAAGCCGAACAAGTGGGAGTATAGCGGCACGTCTGCGGAAATATCGGACTGATGATCCACTGATAGATCCTTACCAGGAAAATGAAGGGAAGTCCCGCAATGCGTCTGATCGTGCTCATTCCATACAAATTTATCCTTTTTTAACGTTGGACTGTGAATTCATCATTCTTTGTCGTAACTTATGTATGCAGAATAACGTTATTTTAGTAATCACTCCTTAATTCTTAGACTATGCATCACGTTTTCCTGTCCATCGGATGTCTTTTTCTCGCAGTAGCAAGCTATGCCCAACCCTCAGATTCATGGGATGAAGAAAAGATTGATGTGAAGCGCGGAGACGAAAGCAATACAATCCTTAGTGCTTCTCCGATTATTGATGAAGGTTGGTCAGATCTGGCACAACCCCTTTTCTGGAAACAGATCATGCAGCTTTCTCCGGATTCCTGTCTTGTAAATATCGCGGCGACCCGTACGATCGTGGCCCGTATGAGCGTCACGGACTGGAATGCACAGAGCGATGCGGAAAAAGACGCTTTTCGCGATAGTATCCGTCAGATGTATGAATTGGAAAACGATGCCCGCATCTTTGTCACTACCGGAAAGAATGATTTCTATCGTTTTGAAACGGTATATCCGGATCTTTCCAGAGGCGTGGAAGCCTTTGAACGAAATGGTGTGGATCCATGGTACGCGCAGGCCATTTTATTGATCGAGAGCCCGGGGCAACTGAAAAAATCGCGTGCCGGTGCTTATGGTCCTTTCCAGTTGATGCCTGCTGTTGCACGAAATCAAGGATTAAAAGTCAATAAATACGTGGATGAGCGTGCCGATTTCGAGCGCAGTGCCTATGGAGCCTCCCGCCTGATCCAAACGATCTGTATTCCCGAAGCAAAACGCATCCTCGATGCCCGCGGACTTTCTTACAACGAAACTGATCTTTGGTTCCGACTCTTTGTTTTGCACGTATACCATGCTGGTTCTCTGAACGTCAGTGCCGTGGTAGACAAGATCAATCCGGAAGAAGGTGGTCAGGAGCTGATTAAGTCGATGTGGCAGAATACAGCGGCAAATTTCGGCAACAATTCACAAAACTATTCGCAACTGGCACTTGCTTCTCAGTTGATCCTGCATGAAATCGTACATTCCACCTGCGATTACCTGCTGGATTGTACCTCGATGAACTGATCCGGTTTATTCTTTCCCGAACTTAAGGGAAATAGAATTCACGCAATGGCGTGTGTTCTTTGGTGTGAACTGCTCTCCCTCGAACACGTGCCCAAGGTGACCGTTACAATTCGCGCACACGATCTCCACACGACGACCGTCAGCATCCCGCAAACGCTTTACCGCTCCTTCGATCTCATCATCAAATGATGGCCAGCCACACCCTGAATGGAACTTATCTCCCGAACGGTACAAAGGTGCATCGCACTGCCTGCAACGATAGATGCCGTTCTCAAAATAATCAGTGTACTCGCCCGTAAAGGGCATTTCCGTTCCTTTATGAAGGATGACACGTTCTTCCTCAGGAGTCAGTTTTCGCCAGTCCCCCATTCGGCTCAGATCGGCATGTGGTTGATTTCTTCTGTCATGGAAGTCACCATCTGCTGAACAAATTGTTCCAGTACGTTCTCCTTCCCGTCTTTCGCCTTCAGGTAGATCGTACCACCATCGTTGTTGTAATCAATGGTAATGTAACGGATCGATCGGATCAGGTTTTCTTCCCCTTCCAGATCCATTTCATCAAAGTTCAGTCCTTCAAAGCTGATGAAGCCACTCACCGCACTCTTCCCAAATTTCTCACATCCTTGCGGCAACTGAAGTTTTCCCGGAGGAGCATACGACGGATTACTGTAAAGAGCTGCACTGTTCGCAGTGACCTCAAATTTTCCATCCGATTCTTCTATGAAGCCTTTGCCCATTTCGGCAAGACCGACACCGTTCTTTCTCAAGCCAATGAAGAAGTTGAAATCCGGTTCATTTTGCCCATCCGAGTAAAGGACAAAACCAAAACGTCCGTCGAACAGACCCGCCAGACCATCCTTTCCTCCTGCCATCAAAGCTATTTGTCCGGGACCTCCCATGGCACGTGCAAGTTCATCCGCAGCATCCGGAGAAAACTCATCCATGAACTGCTGCATTTTATCCATATCAATGTTGATTGCTACCCCCATGCGTGGCGCACCTTTCCCAAGTTTTGCAAGCAAAGGAGCTTTCGGATCACTCTTCAGGAACATACGGTCCTTCAGTTTCTGCGAGAAATAGTTCTTCGTTTCAATCACCGCTGCTCCATCTTCAAAACGAACCACCGTCTCAATGTAGGAATCGTTCACCATTTCTTCGATTTCCTTCTGCTTATCCTTTGAAAGCTTGGAAAGGTCGGTATTTGAAGTATTGTACAACGAAGCCATATTCACTCCGAACACAAGATCTCCTTTCGAATCCAGAATCTGGTTTACACGATCTTCCGCCGGATCACCTTCGGTTTTAGCGAATGCTTCCTTCAACATTTTCTCACCGTCGAAATCACCATCTTTCACGATCACAATCGCCAGTTTGCCACGTATACCAATTGCAAAACCTTCGTCCTGTCCGGTCTTGATCTCCGCCTTCTCATCAATATCGAACCCTCGCTTCACAAGATCCTCTACAAACAGATCTGTATTTTTCACGGAAAGAAATGCATACGTTGCTTCCGGCATGTCGTTATTATTCATCGGTCCCTGAACTGCATAATAGACAGGAACATCCATGTCGAGAACTTCCTTGAACTGCTTCAGCTCTCCTTCAAGCATCATCCCGAATTTCGGAACCTTTTCGTATTTGGCTTTGATGAGGATCTCATCCAGGTCGGCACTACCAAAGGCAAATATATCCTGAGTTTCACGAATGAATGAGGAAACTGCCGTACGCGAATCAATGTCTTCAACGTTGACCGAACATGCAGTCAGAATAATCATTAATACAGCGATAAATCCGATTTTAACAGGAGAAAAGATATTCTTCATAATAGTGATTTTACGTATTCAAATTTAGGGATAATTTGCATGCATATATTGTACCGTTTTCGTTTTAATCATTTTTAACTTTGCGCTATGCATCTGGTAGAACCATATTATCACTGGCGCAACCTCTATATCGCTGAGGAGGATGACGCTTCGCCGTTTTTCGGTCGTGAATACAGTGAGTTCGAATTTCACAACCGGGTGTACAATTATCTCCTGCATCCGCAATGGGATACCATCGGGTCACAAACACTTTTCATCAAAATCCTTTTCGTGGATTATGAAACCAATTACGCCATCATTGAAATGATCGGCGAATGGAACGATGCCATTGAAAACGACATCATGACGCTGAAGCGGGATGTTATAGATGAAATGACGCCGCTGGGGATCAATCAATTCGTACTCATTGGCGAGAACGTTCTGAACTTCCACAGTTCGGATGATTGCTACTACGAAGAATGGATCGACGACCTGGATGACGGCTGGGTAGCCCTTGTCAATTTTCATGAACACGTCGAGCGTGAAATGGAAGACGTGGGAATTGATCAGTATTTCATCATGGGAGGAGAAATGGACATGCTGGAGTGGCGAACTTATCTCCCACATCAATTGTACAAGAAAGTACGCAAGATCGTAGAAAACAGGTGGAAATAAAAAAGGGACGCTAATGCGCCCCCTTTTTTTTGCATATATATCGTTTTTCTTAACGCTGTACCAGAACATTGGCCTTCATCGCCTTGTTTCCAACGAAAAGGTTCACCACGTACATTCCCGGGTTAAGATCTCCCGGAAGCGTCACATTGAAGCTGTTACTGCCCAACTGTGAATTTCCCGGGTTATCCGTAAACACAGATTTTCCGTTCATATCTACCAGGTTCAAGAACATACGATCAACTGTTTTCGAAGAGAAATTCAGTTGAATTGCATGTGAAGCGGGTGAATAACCCGCTGTGAAGTCTGTCAGATCTTCTTCAACTTCTTCAAGGCTGGCTGTGCTTCCGAAAGTATGCTCAGAGAGGTAAATTACATCCCCTGATGTGTTACTGTTTCCATTGGCAACGTTGGTAGCCACATAGAACTTAATCGGACCCGCATCCGTTGCCGGAGCATCCCAGGTCCAAACCCATGCAGTATTCCCTTCACTGTTACTTGTTGAGGTATGCGTAGCATATTTACGACCGCTTGCCGAAAACACTTGTGTACCGAAACCACCGGTTCCAGGGAAATCTCCCACGAAATTAGTACCCGCCAGATCCAATACAGTTGACTGGAATCCTTCCTTCACATCCCCAATAGCCAGGCTCAATGTCATGTTGTATGACTGACCCGGTGTATAGTTCGTCACAATCGTGGCGCCATCCAACATGTAAAGGCTATTCACTCCCAAACCGGATTGTGAAGAGCCAGCATGACACTCGGTACAGTTGGTTTCACCCGGTGCCCCCGTGCGACCCGCCGGAGCCCCGTTAGCGTTCAGGATATGTGCATTCTTTTCCAGGAATTTTTCCACTTCCCAGTTACCAGTTCGCTGAAAAGCCAGAAAGCCCACAGCTGTTACCAGTGAAAGTCCCAATAAGTAGTTCTTCTTCATAGTGTATATTTAGGTTTTACGTTTAATTATCCAACATTCCCTGTTTGATCCAACAATCAAATTTCTTGATAATTGTATCTGCCAACGGATTTGCACCCTGTGGCATTGCCACATAACCGGCATCACCATTCAATGCTCCGACCAAACGGTTAGAGGCTGCCGATACTCCTGAGTAAGA
>JBNKYR010000082.1:0-14410 GCA_050300995.1 Crocinitomicaceae bacterium
CCCCGAATTCATTCGGTAAACCGGCATTTGGATGCGCACTTACGGCAAAATCAGCATTCTTACTCAGTACCTGCAGGTACGGGCGCATCATGGATGCCCCCAAAGCGCAATTCAATCCGATCGACAACAAATTCATGTGCGAAACCGAAATCAGAAAAGCATCCGTCGTTTGCCCTGTCAAGGTTCGTCCACTTTGATCGGTAATTGTACCGGAGACCATCACAGGTAACTTTACTCCCCGCTCCTCAAAGACCGTGTCAATAGCAAACAAAGCGGCTTTGGCATTTAGGGTATCAAATACCGTTTCCACGAGAAGAATATCCACGCCTCCATCCATAAGGGCTTCCACCTGTTCTTTATACGCTGCTACCAGCTCATTAAAGGTTACCGCCCGAAATCCAGGGTCATTCACATCCGGAGAGATAGAAGCCGTGCGGTTTGTCGGGCCGATTGAACCCGCTACGAAACGCGGTTTATCAGGTGTTTTCGCAGTGAAAGCATCTGCTGCTTCCCGGGCAATACGCGCTCCATGAAAATTGATGTCGTATACGGCAGACTCCAATCCGTAATCAGCTTGCGCGATCGAAGTTCCCGAAAAGGTATTTGTCTCAAGGATGTCTGCTCCCGCTTCCAGATATGCATCATGAATAGCACGAATCACGTCGGGACGGGTCAGCGAGAGCAAGTCGTTATTTCCTTTCAACGGATGCGGATGATCTTCGAACCAGCCCTTCCTGAAATCTTCTTCCTCCAGCTTGTACCGCTGAATCATCGTTCCCATGGCACCATCCAGCACCAGGATTCTATCATTTAATATGGATGTAATGTCCTTCACTTATTTTCAATTTACGACCTTGAAGATGATGGACATCGAACAATACACTTATCTTTTCACGTTGAACGCGATCGGATTTGGCACCTTTTTCCCCCTGAACCGGACGAATAGGTTGCCAAGGTTTCACAGGGCCTGTCCCTCCACCTTTCTTCATAAGTCTATTAGAATGAACTGAGACAAAAGTAGCACATTAATCGTTGTCCGCAAATACCAGCTCCCAAAATCCTACATCAATCCACGTATCAAACTTATAACCTGCTTCTTTGAAGTGGGCCACTTTTTTGAACCCAAAACTCTCATGAATACGCACACTGTTTTCGTTGGGCAGAGAAATCCCACCGACTACCGAATGGAACCCCTTTTGCCTTAATTCCGGAAGAAGTACGCCGTACAGTCTGCTGCCTATTTTTTTGCCAAAATGTTCCGGGTGAACATACACTGTGCTTTCTACAGTGTACCGATAGGCATTGCGCTCCCGCCAGGTCGTTGCATAGGCATAACCGAGAATTACCCCATCTTCCTCATAAACGATAAAAGGAAATTGTTTTTCGAACGCAATGCGCCGGATGCGACGCTCCATTTCGCCAACTCCTATCTCGACTTCTTCAAAGGTAATGATGGATGTCCGGATGTAATAATTGTACATCTCAGCAAGTGCCCTGGCATCCGAAAGTAAAACCTCACGAATCATGAAATGATGCTTAAATAATCAGACGTACGCCACCCAATTCTTCGATCTTATAAGGAAACTTGTTTCCAGGAGATCCGATAAACATGAAGTTGACAGGAATCTTCCATTCTTCCGAAAGATCCATGATCAGATCCGGTGAAAAATCTCCCTCTCTCACGATGAACTCGATGTCAATCTCAGGGTATTCTTTGTCCAGGAACTGGATTTCCTCTTCCAGTTTCTCCGGTACCGATACTTTCTCATTTTGAACAATGACGATCTTCAGTTTTTTTGTGTGTTCGTTTTTGGTAATGTACAACATCACCTTGTTCAGGGTAGCAATATCATCACCCTTGGTGAAGAACACAAATTCCTGAGAGTTGATCTTATTGATGGTGCTGGTGATTCGTTTATCCAAACGGCGGAAAAACCGGCGGATCGGCTGAAAGATCGCATCGGCAACACTCAGCAACACCTTCAACAAGGCTGTCCTGTTCAACATCACGATCACGAAAAGTATTGAAGGAACGAAGTAATACAGGAAGACCATAAAATTACTTGGAGCTCCATCTTCCGGCGGCATCAATATGTTACCAACCAGGGCTGTCAGCACTGCACAAATCGCCAGAATCACAGCAAGCCACGATGCCTTTTCAGGCCTTGGCAATTTGTTTCTTCGCACTTTGAGCAGAATATTTCCTACGCCAAACAACGCCATTACCGACAAAAACGAGATCGTATACACCCCTGCCAGCAAGCCAACATCTCCTTTTGTGATCAGCAAGACAGAAATACATAAAAGGAAGAACACAATGATGATCCTGTACGAGCTTCCTTTTTTGTTTTTCTTCAGGAAATAGGGCGGCATAATCCGGTCCAGGGTCATTCGTTCCAGTAATCCCGAAACACCAACAAAGCTGGTTAGTACGGCACCGCTCAATACCAGAAACGCATCTACGGATATTAAATAGCCAAGCCCCTTTCCTCCCACTTGGTTCCCCATTTCAACGAGCAATGTTTCCTGATACGTATCACTTTGCAGCACGGGAATACTGATCAGCGCCAACGCAAAGACAGCCATCAAAGGATTGATCACACTTACGATGGCCCACATATTTCTCAATGTCTTTGGAAATACACCCTTGTCCTGTTCTTCCACAAAATTGGCAGAACTTTCGAACCCGGAAACCCCAAGCATTGACGCTGCAAATCCTAAAAAGATGGCATTGGCAATAGAACCACCTTCACCGAGTGGGTGATTCCAGTTTTCAACAAAAATACCCATCCCGTTTTGGATCAGATAATAAACAATGAAACCACTTAACACCACCAATGATCCCAGGTGCACCAGAAAGATGCCAATCGCCACCTTTGCTGATTCGGTGATTCCTCCAATGGTCAGAAAAGCAAATATGGCCAGCAGGACAGCAGTGATGATTCCCACAGGCATTACGGGAATCAGGTGATGCAAATAATGAATTGCCTCGTTCGCCGAAATCACGGCAGTGGCCATATAAGACAGAATGGTAAGCGTCGCTGCAAACGAAGCGGTAGACTTGCTTGTCGTATTCAACAAGGCATTGTACGCCCCACCGTTCAGCGGCAATGCACCTACAACTTCACCGTAAATTTTCCGAAACAGAAAAAGAATGATTGAAACGATCAGAAGTGTTATCCATGCATACTGCCCCGCAAAAGCGATCGATAACGCAGAAACATAAAGTACTGATGAACTGATATCGTTCCCACAGATCGCCGTGGAAGCTAATTGGCCGAGTTTTTTGGAAGTATGAGCCTTCATAGGTCATTCACAGCCGTGCGAAATATCCGGCTGACGTTTTCACTCCGGATTAAACACAAGCCTGACCTTAAAATTAGAATAATTGCACGAAGAACGAGCTATCAGGAGACAATAAAACTTCGTTCACTGAATGCCGGCAGGTTCGTAACGCCCTCATAAAAGTACCGGATTTCCTCTCCCCGATCCATCAATCCAAGACTGTAAAGTACCGGCACAAAGTGATCCGGCGTTGGTGCTGCCAGTTTGCCCAGAGGGTGACTATTCTCATAGTTCAGAATGGCCGCGATGTTGCGCTCATCAATCTGCTTTTTGATCCAGGCATCATACTCCTCTTCCCAGCC
The DNA here is from genome assembly GCA_050300995.1 of Crocinitomicaceae bacterium. Classification (GTDB taxonomy): domain Bacteria; phylum Bacteroidota; class Bacteroidia; order Flavobacteriales_D; family Crocinitomicaceae; genus UBA4466. The sequence continues at coordinate 3,648 of JBNKYR010000082.1, forward strand.
ATAAGGGTTCATATCATTCACCATCATCTTCTGACTGGCCAGGCGCAGGTTGTGAATAAGCGATCCACTTCCGATGATCAATACACCCTTTTCGCGCAATGCTTTTAACTGTTTGCCCAGCTCATAATGGTATTCCGGCCGGGCATAATAATCAATACTCATCTGGAACACCGGAATATTTGCATCGGGAAACAAATGCATCAGCATTGGCCAGGCACCATGATCCAGGCCCCAATCATTGGTTTCAGTAACAGAAGGAGCAATTTTTGCGACCTCTCTCGCAAGCTCCGGGGCACCATGAGCCTGGTAATAAACCTTGTAATATTCATCCGGGAAACCATAGTAATCGTAGATCTGCTGCTGTTCCGGGGAAACGTTCACGAAAGTTCCGCGCGTACACCAGTGCGCCGAAACGATCAACGCGGCCTTCACATCAAAAATCTGCTGCAAATCCTTGCCAAGTTCGTACAGCGCATTCCAGAACGGACGCTCCTCTTTGGAGAGAGGAATGTCCATCGGATTTCCGTGTGAAGTAAACAACACCGGCAATTTTTTTCCCTGAAACGGAAGACTATCGGTGAACTTCTGAAAACTGCCTAATGATCCCATAGCTGAAAGAGCGAGAATGCCCCGGATAAATTCTTTTCTGTTCATGACCTACCATCCACAGCGTTAACGGAAAGATACAAAATCCATCTTGCCGGTAACCACCATACATCCGTTAAACAACTGGTAGCAACCATACACGTCCTACCACGACACCCAGCCCCAACAACAGCAAGACAATGTTTACAGCTGTTTCTTTTTTCTCACCTCGTTTGGAGTGTACTGCGGCAGCACTGATCATCGTTAACACCAATCCACCAGCCGCAGCAGGTGTTAAAACCGGATAGAAATCAAACAGAAGCGGCACGACAAGACCAATTGCTCCAAGTACTTCCAGCAACCCGATCATTTTTATGGTGGACGCCGAAAATCCATCGACCCAACCTCCGACTTTTTCCCTTACTTTTTCTTTCGGAAGCATTGCTTTCATGGTTCCGGCCATAAAAAAAACAGCCGCCAATACTCCCTGAATGATCCATAATGTTGTATTCATGTGTCCTTTGTTTTTAGAAAAACTTACCATCAATACACTTCGATGGCTTGAATAAAACAAAGTTCACCCCTTGCGTTCAGTCTTGCATTAATGTAGATTAAGAAATGGCCTGCGTTTATTTTTTCCTGACAAGCTCACCGCGCAATTTGCTTAGTGCCTCCGGTGTGATCCCGAGATAAGAGGCGATCATCTTCTGTGGAACCCGATTGACGATCTGCGGATACGTTTCCAGAAAATGTTCATAGCGATCAATGGCCGGAGCACTCATCAACATGATAATCCTACGCTGTAGCACAGCAATTCTCCGCATCAACCTGTCGAAGCCACTTCTGGCATGTTCCTCTGAAAAACCCTGTGGATCAATCATTTTTCGGTCGAGAACAACGGCCTCCGTATCTTCCAGGGCATCAATGAACAACTCTGCGGGAACGTCATAGGCAGCGGATTCAATATCGGAAATGATCCAGCCTTCAGGAGCAAACATGAAAATGTGCTCCTTCCCCTTCTTGTCAATGGTATAGCTCCGAAGAAGTCCTTTTTTCACGATGTAAGCCTTCGGGTTCCTGTCACCGGCCCGTTGAATGACCTCCCCTTTTGAAAAATGAACTGGGGTCTCATTCTCACTGTACATCAATTCAAAAGCATCTACCATGGTCTACGGAATTATGTCTTCTTTAACGTAAAGATATCCTTGCGTCGATCCTTCAGATTGCGCACGCTTCCGTATTCATGTAACTCATTGAGCAGATCAATATCAACATCCGAAATAAGGATCATCTCCGTATTTGGCGTTGCTTCGGCTTTAATTCCGTTCGCCGGGAAAGCAAAATCGCATGGCGTGAATACCATGGATTGCGCAAACTGGATGTCCATGTTATGCACATTCGGCAGGTTTCCGACACTTCCGGCAATGACCACGTAACATTCGTTCTCAATGGCCCGCGCCTGCGCGCAGTTCCTTACGCGGGAATAGCCGTTCTGTGTATCCGTAAGAAACGGGACAAACAAAATGTTCATGCCTTCATCTGCCAGCAAGCGACTCAATTCCGGGAATTCGGAATCGTAGCAAATCAGAATGCCGATCCTACCGCAGTCCGTGTCAAACGACTTGATCTCGCTTCCTCCTTTCATTCCCCACACCTTTGACTCGTCGGGTGTCACATGAATTTTTTCGGACCGGTCGATCGTTCCGTCCCTGCGGCAGAGGTAAGCAACATTAACAAGCACACCATCTTTCATTTCGGGCATACTCCCGGCAATAATATTGATGTTGTACGAAACCGCCAGTGCTGAAAACTGCTCAACAATCCCTCCGGTATGCGCTGCCAGTTCACGAATGGCTTCAGCCCCGGAAAGGTGATTGTATTTGGCCATTAACGGCGCATTGAAAAGCTCCGGAAACAGTGCGAAATCACAACGATAATCAGATACGGCATCCACGAAATATTCTACCTGTTGCATCAGGTCTTCAACGGTGTTGTACGGACGCATCTGCCACTGAACAAGTCCCAGACGAATAATCTTCTTGATGCTCTTTGCCACCTTCGTAGGACGTTCATAATAGATATTGTTCCATTCGAGGAGCACGGCATATTCATTGGAAGCCTCATCTCCTTCGAGATAACCTTTCATAATCCTTACCGGGTGAAAATCATTCGAGATCTGAAAATTCAACACCGGATCATGGATCTCCCGGATACGGACCTTTTCAATGTACTCCTTGGGAGTCATTTGATCACTGTACTTGTGATAATTCGGGATACGCCCCCCGAAAATGATCCCCTCCAGGTTCAGTTTCTCACACAGTTCTTTTCGGTAATCATACAGTCGGCGCCCAAGTCGTAAACCACGATATTCAGGTTTGATGAATACGTCAATTCCATACAACACATTTCCTGTGTCCGTGTGCGAATTAAACGTATAATTTGCCGTGATGTCCCTATAAGTATGCTGATTTTCATAACTGTCATAGTCGACAATGATCGACAGTGCACAGCCAGCGATATTCCCGTTCACCTTAATGACAACCTGACCTTCGGGAAATTTTTTCAAAAGTGCACCGATGTGTTCTTCTTTCCAGTAGGCTTCCGGCATGGTATGGTACGACGATACCATTACCTCTTTCAGCTCCTTATAATCCCGAAGTTCAAGGTATTTTAACTCAATATTCTCAATCTCTTCCGCTTTCATATCCACTAATATAATGTTCAGATACCGATCCTTAAACAATGTTTTGAAGATAATCTTCTTTTTGGGGAGCGTGTATGATCGAAAAGAGGGAAACAAAAAAGGCCCCCGTATGGGAGCCTTTCGTGGTGATAGCCGGAATCGAACCAGCGACACATGGATTTTCAGTCCATTGCTCTACCAACTGAGCTATATCACCGCCTAATTGAGGTGGGCAAAGTTAATAACTTCTTTTTATTTACGCGCATTGCCGATACTTTTTTTTCACTTGTCTTATCTTTGTTCGCATGAAACAGAAAACCAGGGTTTTTGTCATTGACGCAGGCAACACCAGCATTAAAACCGGTTTCTTTGACGACAACGAACTTCGCGAAACCCGACGTTTTTCTCCGGCAGATATTTCCGCATTGTTCGACTGGGTAATGGAAGCCGATACCGCACAGATTGTACTCTCTTCCGTATTGTCCGAAGACGACACGGATAAATTCTTCGGTGGAATGGCTGCCCTGACACGCATCACCTCTGCCTCAAAAGTTCCTTTTCCGATAGCCTATGCCAGCCCGGGAACGCTTGGTATCGATCGTTTGTGCAATGCTGCATACCTCCATCAAAACATGACTTCGGAATACGCTGTAGCCATCGACATCGGTACCTGCATCAAATTTGATATCGTCCATTGTAAGCGCGGTTACCTCGGCGGTTCTATCGCCCCGGGAATCCGTCTCCGCTATCAATCACTGAATGATTATACCGGAAAACTTCCCCTGCTATCCAATAAAACACCAACAGCACTCGTTGGTAGTGATACTATTACAAGTATTCAATCAGGAGTTATGAACGGAATGGCTGCCGAAATACAAGGCATGATCGCGCGATATGAGGATGAATACCCGGACTTAACTTTTTTTGTGACCGGCGGTGACGCACCAGGCTTTGAATTCCATTCAAAAAATAACATCTTTGCAGACGAAAATTTAACCCTCAGAGGGTTATTTGAAATTTACAGGCATAATGCGTAATCTATCCGTAGCGCTGTTTCTACTGATTTCCGGGTCATTTTCGTTCGCTCAGAGTACGGCGAACTCCCCTTACAGTTCTTTTGGCCTTGGCGAACTCGGTGGTCTTGATCATTCAGTGTTCGGAGGAATCGGGAACTCTCTGATCAGTATGCAGGACTCCTCTGTAGTTAATTTCTACAACCCTTCATCGTATAGTTCACTGGGAACCGGGCAACCGCTCTTTTCTCTCGGTTTTTCTTCACGCTTTTCGACGTTTACGGAAAACGGAAATACTTCTTTTTACCCATTGGCAGGTATCCAGCATTTTGTGATCGGTATTCCTTTTGCCAAGCGTTTCGGACTTGCACTCGGATTGAAACCATACTCCCGAAGAGGGTATGAATTCACCGAACGTTTTCCGATCGACGACGATTCTCTTTATTATAATTACAGTGGATCGGGAAGTATCAACGATGTTTTCCTGGGGTTCTCCACGGATATCCTCAAATTGCCAAAAACCCGACTTTCACTGGGTGTACAGGGAGGGTTCCTTTTCGGTACAGTAAGCAATACTCGTAAAAGTGGGCTGATCGTTTCAAGCCTTGGCTCCAACAATTATGCAGGAGGGATCGGCATGAAGTCATTCCGGGCACGCTCCTTCCATTATGAATTCGGATTGAGTTACGAGCAAAAGTTGACCGAAAAGCAACGAATTGGATTGTACGTGGCTGTCGATCCGCTGCAAAAAATTAACGGAACTTACCTGGATGAACTTTATTATTCATCCGACATCAATGACCCGCGTATCTATGACACGCTGCGCTACAATGATTCACTCACCGGAAACCTTACGAATGTCCCGGCATATAACATTGGCTTCAAATATCAGTTGAACTGGAAGGCGCACGAAAATGAAGTAAAGGAAATTAACTCGGAGATCAGTTTCCATGTTGGATTTACGTATTCGGACTGGAGCAAGTACGCCGATCGCTTTGATCCGAACTTCGTAAACAATTTTGAGTCTTCCATGAAGTACTCACTTGGTGTTCAATACATCCCGGAAACAGACTTCATTGCCAACATTGCCAAGACAAAGTACTATAATCGAATGCGCTACCGAATCGGGGGCTATTATCAGACCCTTCCTTACCGCACAAACAACGAGCAGGTAAAGGACTTTGGCATAACATTTGGTCTCGGGTTCCCGATTGCGAATCAACACACACTTTCATCGGTCAACATAGGATTTTCGTATGGAAGCCGGGGAGTGTCTGACGGACAAGCTTTGAAAGAAAAGTATTTCGGTGTAAATCTCGGATTACTTATCGGACCAACAAACGCCGACAGATGGTTTAGAAAACGCAAATTAAACTAACTAATAATGATGAAAATGAAGATCGGATATCTACTCCTCGGATTGGCCCTCATGACAGGGTTGAAGGCAAACGCTCAGGACGACGACAAACGCGAATGCGACCGAATGTTGTACCTTGCACAGATTGCCCGTATCGAGCATAAAGATTATAAAGAATCTACTATGTACATGATCAAAGCAGAGAAAATCTGTGGTGGTCTGGAAAAGAAAAACATGGATATTCTCATCGCTTCCATTCGCAATACCCAATTGACATTAACAGATGAGGCAGAGAAGAAGGCCTACGCTGATACACTTGAAGGTGCCTACCAGCGTGCAGAAGCTGCAGGAATGTATGATCAATCGGAAGACCTTGTCCGAGCGGCGAACATTCTGGGAACAACCGCTCCTGATCGTAAAAAAGCGGATGAATTGTTCAAGCGTGGGATCAAAGGGGCAGGCGACAAAGTACACGAAGGATACGTATCGTACTATTATTACAACATGTACCTGATGTACAGCGAAGCTCCTGCTGACGACAAGCCAAATCTCAAGCGTGAAATGATCTCCGAGTATTTCAATCTTTCCGGGCTTGTTGCACGTGCAGGAATGTCTGCCCAAACAGCCGAAACACTGTTGAGTTACTTCAATGCGGTAGTTGGTACATGTGCTGATATCATTCCAGACCTGAAAGAATACATCAAAGTACTTCCGCAGGATAAAGAAGCGAAGAAAACATATATTAACAACTTCCTGAAAGTTCTGGAGCAAAAAGAGTGTACCGAATCCGATGAGTACTTCATGCTGATCGACACCCTGGTTAAAGTCGATCCGACAGCAATTGCAACTCTGATCAAGAAAGGTGACGGAGAAGTAGCTCGCAAGAAGTATAGCGATGGTATTGCTACTTACAAAAAAGCAATGGGCATCACAGAAGATGACGCTGTGAAAAGCGAATTGCAATACAAAATTGCACATGCGTACTTCAAGTCAGGTAGTTATTCTACAGCTTACACCGCTGCAATGGCTGTTTCAGGCAACAATCGCTCAGACGCACTGGTGATTGCTGCGAACTCCGTAGCGAACAATGCCAACAATTGCGGTTCCAGTACCTTCGAGCGTAAGTGTAACTTCCTGTATGCTGCTCAATTGCTGGATCAGTCAGGAAAAGGTGGCGGTGCTGCAATGCGAGCTAAAGGGCCAACCAGTGAAGAGTGCTTCGACAACGGGAACCCTTCTTCCGTAACTTTGAGCTGCTATGGCGTGAGCGTAAGCCCATGCAACTAATATGAATTTATTTTCATCAATAATAGGTGCTTGCACCCGAAAACCTGTCGTGATACTCGCGACAGGTTTTCTGTTTTCCTGTGTAAACGATCTCGACCAGATCCAACAGGTGAGTTATAACCCGAACGCACCCGACGACGTCACGGAAGACCTGTACATGCACTACACCGATTCCGGATATGCGCGTCTGCAAATCCACGCCGCTATTGCCGAATCGTACTCACATCCGAAACAGGTCACCAAACTCAAAGACTTTGTGCAGGTCGATTTCTTCTCTGAAGATGGAAAGATCATCTCTACCCTGACGGCACTCTATGGCGAGATCAACCGGGAAACAGGAATGATGTTCGTGCGGGATTCAGTGGTCCTGCGAAACCTCAACGACAAACAGTCACTTGAAACCGAAGAACTTTTTTACAATCAAAGCGACAGTACGGTGTATACGCAGAAATACGTCATCATGAAAAAAGAAGGGGAAGGTGTGATCGGAAGAGGACGCGGCATCAAAACCTCCCCATTCGGTAGATTCAGAAAGGGCGACATCTTTAAACCCGAAGGAAAACTGATCTGATAAGATTGACTATTTTTGCACAAACAACAGGCATGAAAACGTACAACAAAATAATGCTCTACTTCTGGCTTTTCGTAGCTGCGCTGCTCTTTATCGTCGTGACTTACATGGCGATCACAGAAGGCTTCAAGAAGTGGGCCTTCTACTACGTTTTTGTTTTCATTGCCCTGTTCGCGTTTATTGTTCGTCGCTGGATGCTGCGCCGAATGGAGCGAATGGAACAAGAGATGAGTGAAAAGAAGTAACCGGGATTGTTACTTTAACCACTTATCCCGTTTATTTATCGAAATTTCCGGTACCCGGGACTGCCGATCAAGTTTTTGCCGACTGCAGGTGCCCGATTGCATATTTTTAATTTGAGAGAAATCCGGTGTAACCTGTAACAATTCGCACCGGAAAACCGTCTTATTGAACATGAACCTGAAAGGGATCTTCCTCCTGTTTGCACTTATGTTGCTGAGCTCTGTCCTGTTCGGCCAGCAAAAGCTGTACGGAATTGTGACCGACGAGCAAGGTATTGGTGTACCCTACGCCAAGGTTTATGTCAAAAATTCCTCTGAATTACGAACGGTAGCAGATGCTGGCGGCCACTACGAAATGTGGCTCTATCAGGGCGAATACTTCCTGGTCGTTCGGGCAACGGGCTATGAAGAAAAAGAAGCCTATGTGACCATCAGTGACAAAAGCATTGAAAAGAATGTTCAGATCTTTCCGGTTCAATTTCAAGACATTGAAGACATGAGTGTGTCGGCAAAGAAGTCCAACCCCGGGCGTGAGATCATGCTGGAGGTTGTCAAACGCCGCGACCAAATGAACCCGTGGAATTATCCGCACACCGTAAACGGTTACATCCGCGCGACGGAAACTATCGATTGGAAAGAAGACAAAAAGGACAAAAAAGAAAAAGAGAAAAAGAGAAAAGAGACGAAAAACGATGAGGAAGAAGTCTCTGACCCGGGAGGCGTTGAAGACCCCTTTGCCGAAAAGCGAAAAGAAGACGAGAAACTTGCAGATAAACTGAACCTTGTGGAGGTACAATTTGTTCGGAATTTCGGCGGAGGAAACAAGGTAAAGGAAATTCGAAATGGCTACGAACAACGTGGTAATAAGAACAATAACCTCTATTACACCACCACCGTTAAATCCAATTTTGATTTCTTCAACAACCTCCTGCATCTTGACGACCTGCATCAGACGCCGGTAAGTTCTCCCATTTCAGGGCCGGGAATTCTGTCTTACAAATACCGCCTGGAAGCACAATACGAAGAAAACGGATACAAGATCCATAAGATCAGGATCATTCCTCGTAACATCTCTACGACCACGCTGGAAGGATACATCTACGTGATCGACTCTCTTTTTCTGGTACAGAAACTGGAATTGACCATGCAGAAAGGGAATCTGCTCATTTACGACTATTTCACAATCCGTCAGGAGTTTGATCATCCGGGAGACACTATGTGCGTGCTGCGCCACCAGGAACTTGACTACGGCGTAAAGTACAGCAATCAAACCTCCACGTGTAAGACCGTTGCCGATTTCAACAATTATGATTTTTCCGTCGTCTTCGACCCGAAATTCTTCAACAATGAGTTATCCGTGACCGAGCAGGAGGCCTACGACAAAGACTCGAGTTATTGGAGCAGCCAACGTACTGTGCAATTGACGCCGGAAGAACTTCGTTACATTGCAGTAAAAGACAGCATTACCGACGCGCACAACCGGAAAGAATACCTCGATTCCGTGGATGCCGTCTTCAACAAGGTAACCGCACTCAAAGTGCTTTGGTGGGGCGTGGATCACCGGAACCGTGCCAAGAAGATCCAGTGGACGATCAATTCACTTGCGGGAACACTGCGTCCGATCTACATTGCCGGTCCGAGGCTTGCACCCGGTTTTTCCTTCTTCAAAAAATGGGAAGATCAGAAATCCATTGATTCGTACACCGAATTTTCTATCGGAATCCTGAATTGGGACCCAAAGGTAGATACCTGGTGGCGCTTCCGGTACAATCCATTCCACTTTGGAACGGCCAGCATAAATTTCAGTCACTCCTTTGACGTGATCAGGGGCTATGACGCGATCACACAGATCTATAAACGCGACAACTTCATCGAGGTGACCGACCTCAACCTCGGACACATGTACGAAATTGCCAACGGACTTTACCTCGAAACGGATTTCAGCATGTCGGAGCGCCGAAGCCTGAAAGGTTATAAATTCCTGAATACAGACGATTTTCTTCCGAACAATGACCCGACTGAGTTCCATACCTATCAGGCATTTATTGCGACCATCGATCTGACATACACACCGGGACAGAAATACATGCGTGAACCGAACCGCAAAGTTGTGCTCGGATCAAAATGGCCCACTTTCTACCTCTCTTACGAGAAAGGTATTCCGAAGATATTCGGCAGCGATGTTGATCACGATTACATCATGGTCGGGATGAACCAGACCTTCAAGATCGGAACCATCGGAACATCCAGCTATAACATCAAAACAGGAACGTTCCTCAATACGCGCTCTCTGAAGGACGCTGATCAGAAGTATCATCGCCGCAGTGACCCTATCTGGTTCTCTAACCCGCTCTACTCCTTTCAGGGACTTGATTCTACACTTCCTACACAAAAGATCTATTACGAGGCCCACTTTGTGCATCACGATAACGGATCGATCCTGAACAAGATCCCGTTCATGAAGAAAACACGCATTGGTCTCGTAGTGGGCGCAGGCTACCTGTACGTACCCGAATTCGACTGGCATCATTACGAAGTCCTGGCAGGATTGGAACGCAATTTTAAATTCTCAAAGCGTCGCCTTCGTGTGGGCATCTACGGTGTGCTTTCCGGCGGTAACCATATTGTACCGACCCCCGGTTGGAAGGTCTCCTTTGCCATCCTCGACAACCGCAACCTGAAGTGGAACTTCTAGCCCCTCCGGGCAGCTGTCTTCCAGTACCGAAATTCTGCTAAATTTGTTTCAGGACAAAAACAGGAAGATATGTACGGAAAAATGAAAGACTACCTTCAGCAGGAATTGAAGGCCATTGACGAAGCAGGAACTTTTAAACGTGAAAGAGTAATCACAACACCACAAGGTGCTAATGTACAAGTCAGTACAGGTGAAGATGTAGTGATTATGTGCGCCAACAATTATTTGGGTCTTTCATCACATCCGGAAGTGATTAAGGCTGCCAAAGATGCGTTGGACACGCACGGTTACGGTATGTCATCCGTACGTTTCATCTGCGGTACACAAGAT
>JBNKYR010000083.1:0-14300 GCA_050300995.1 Crocinitomicaceae bacterium
GCCTTTCCGAAAATGTACCCGAGGTTCGAGTAACACATGGACAGATCCACAGAATCATTCCGGTTTTTGTAAAATCGAATCGGAAAATCCATGGTCTCAATGGCTTCCTCGGGACGCCCCAATTCGGCCAGAATGAGTCCTTTCAATACTTTGTCGGAAGCAAGAATAAGCTCCCGGTTCCGGCGCTCGGTAATGGCAATTGCCGTATCGATGTAGTAATTGGCTTTCTCGTATTTCTCGCCCAGAAAAAAGAATGTGGCAAGGTTGTAATATCCTTTGGCCATTCCACCTTCATCACCTCTTTTGCGATCCTCTTCGATGGCTTCGAGAGTCAGATTAATTGCCTTTTCGTACTGACCTTTATAGTGATAAAACCAGGCCAGATTGTTAATGATCAGTCCGACATATTCGTGGGCATTTTCCTTTCTACTGATCACGAGGGCTTCTTCGAATTTCTCCTTACTCTTAATATGGTCACCCTTCACTTCATAAACGTCTGCAATACGTACAAGTGTGCGAATCTGCTCCAGCACACTGTCGGATTGAACGGCAGCCTCCAATGCCTTGTTCAGGCTATCCAACTGATTTTTCTGTCCAAACAATGTCAGCGGAAACAGACACAAAACCACATAAAGAAAATTCAGCCGCATTGTACGATTCATGTCAGATGATATCCCTGCAAAGTAACATAATTCTATCGCGTTCTACGGCAAGCATCTCAGAACATTGCCAAAATACAACTCCTTTCCGGTGGTCGTTTTCATCCACAATTCGGAAACCTCCGGTGAGCGATTCTCAAAATACAATGAGGACAATTCGTTCATGAGTGCATGATCAACTCTTGGACTGTAGGTATTGACGATCAAAAAACCGTCTTCCCGAAGCAATTGAGCCGCTGCGCCGAATAATTCATCCAGCTTATCTTCCAGCTTCCATTTCTCATTTTTCGCTCCGATCCCCCAGGCTGGCGGATCCATGATGATCCCTTTGTAAGTATTCCCTCGTTTTAACTCGCGTTGTGCAAAGCGCAGGGCATCTTCGTGTACCCAACGAATGTTCATCAGTTGGCTGGCCTCCATGTTCTCACGTGCCCATGCAATCAACTGCTTCACCGAATCCACATGAAAGGTTTCGGCGCCACGATATCTCGCCATGCATGAAGCTGCACCTGTATAGGCAAACAAGTTGAGGAAACGATCCTCCTGCCCGAGGTGCTTTGCGATAAAATCCCAGTTTGTGCGTTGCTCCGGAAAGAGTCCCACGTGCTTGAACTTTGTCAGGCGCAATTGAAAACGCAGGCGTTCATAGCCGATCGACCAACTGTCCGGTCCCTTCTTCTTCCCCGGTTTCCAGGTTCCACTATTCGATCCTTTCGGAATAAATTCCCAGTGTGCGAGTTCTGACCATTCGGAAAAATCCATTCCAGAACGAAAATAGGCCTGAACCTCGGGACGAATGGTGATGACCTTCCCCCAACGTTCCAGTTTCTTACCTCCGCCGGCATCAATCAACTCGTAGTCCGACCACGGTTCGCTATAAATTTTCGGATTGTTCATTTCCCTACGGCTTCCCCGCAGGGGGAAAAGATCCTGTTATCTGCGCGGCATTTTTTTACGTCCACCCGTCATCTGCGCCATACGCATTTGATTTTTCGTAGGAGCCGCCTGCAGTTGCTTTTGCATCATGGTGATCTGCTCCTTCATGACGCCTGAAGAATCCAGCTTTTTCGCTTCAGCGAGAAGCGTTACCGCCTCTTTCTTACGTCCTGTTTGAGCACAAATCCCGGCAAGGTGCATACGGGCTACCGCGTTGTCCTGACCTGTACGAAGTCCCATCGACATCGCTTTACGCAACATCTGCTCGCTTTGTGAAAAGCCAAGTTCCTGCGTACTGAGCACCGCTTTGAGGAAAATCACGTACGCATGTTGTTTCCTTGGCAGAAATTGCGGATGTGTGATCTTGTTGATGTATTTCTTTGCCTTTTCAGTATCTCCCATACGCATCGCATTCAGCGCAAGGATCATGTTCTCATTTCTGAAGAATGAAAAACCAACCAGGGCAGTCACAAAGATCATGGTGATCCCCCATCCCCAATATCCGTTATAAAAAAGCGCGACGGTCGCAAACAACGATCCTGCTGCCAGCACGCAGCGAATAATAAATCCAATCATCTCTTAATCCTTAATAGTTGCTATACACTTCAATTCAATGGCAATCGGTGTCGGCAGTGAATTAATCTCAACGGTCGTACGGCAAGGCAGGTTGTCCTTGAAATACTCCGCGTAAATTCGGTTGTACGTATGAAAATCCCGTTTCATGTTCACCAGGAAAACGGTCACATCGACCAACTGATCCCAGCTTGATCCGGATTCTTCCAGAATGATCCGTACGTTTTCAAAAACACTGCGACATTGCGCTTCGAAATCAAACTCGATGAAATTACCGTTCTTGTCGAGTTTCAATCCCGGCACCGCCGAATCCGTTGCATCCGATCCCGCTACACGAGGTCCGACACCGGATAAGAACAGCAACTGTCCCACGCGACGTGCATGCGGATACAATCCTACCGGCTTGGGCGCCTTTTCCGTTGAAATTCTGCTTTCGTCTGACATGCCACTTATTTAATGCAAATATACTCTTTAAAAAGTTTAAAGTTAAGAGTTGGGGTGCCGAGTTATGAGTTTAGAATTGGGAGTGTTGAGTTAAAAAGTTTAAAGTTGTGTTTCGGATGATAATATTTCTTAAAATCTATATACATCAATCATCCAACCACTATGTCACGAAGTATCATTCAGGAAAAATCCTTTTCTTTTGCATTAAAGATCATGGATTTGAATAAGTTACTCTGCGCCAGGAAGGAATTTATCGTGGAAGAGCAAATTTTGCGCTCGGGAACCTCTATCAGAGCGAACGTTTCAGAAGCAGTGCATGCTCAATCAAGAAGGGATTTTACAGCAAAACTGTCCATTTCACGAAAAGAAGCTAATGAAACCATGTACTGGCTCCGATTGCTGAAAGAATCAGGTATCCTTGAGCAGGAAAGGGCGACGGAACTCATGCAGGACTGCGACGAAATTCAAAAAATTCTATCATCCATCATTATAAGTATTAAAAGAAACGGACTGAATTCACCACGCCAATATTAAACTCGTCAAACTTTGAACTTTTAACGCTTTAATTTGAACATACTATCTCCTACATTTGTATCATGCTGAGAATTGCCATTTCATTGATCACGTTATTCCTCCTGACAGGGTGCATTGAGATCATCGATGACCTTTCGGTCAATGAAGACGGCAGCGGGACCTATCGCTACACGATTAATCTTAGCTCAAGCAAAGTCAAAGTAAATTCCATTCTTGCACTGGATAGTCTGGATGGAAAGAAAGTTCCTTCGATCGACGAAATCTCTGCCAAAGCCGATAAGATCGTAGACCTGCTGAAATCCAAAGAAGGGATTACGGATGTAACGTTCAGCGCAGATTACGACAATTTCATCTTTAAACTGAGTTGTGATTTCGAATCTCTGGAAGCACTGCAGAAAGCAGTGAAAGAAGTCGTCAAATCCGAAAACGGCAACAAGAATGTTCCCGAGCTGGAACACGAGTGGCTGACCTTTGACGACGATGTGCTCGTACGCTCCATCCCGCAAATCACTGTGGCAAAGACCCGGGAAATCAATCGGGAAGACCGGGAAATGCTGAAAACAGGCACGTATACATCCATCACCCGGTTCCAGCACGAAGTGGATCGTTGCGAGAATACCACCTGCTCGATCTCAAAGAATAAAAAGGCCGTGATGGTGCGTACCGACCCCTATTCGCTGACGCAGAATCCGAATCTGCTGGATAACTCTATATATCTGACGAAGTCAGAGAATTGAGCGTGCATTTTTTCGTACTTTTGAAGCGCTAATTCGTCCAATAATCACGACATGAGAATCTTCGCCGCTTGTTTGATCACCTGTTTCGTTTTTGCCGCTCATGCGCAAAAATCGGAGGCGCTTGTTCCAAAACAGGCACTGTCGGTGGTGAGTCTCAATAATGTGACCCTTCTTCAGCGCATTTCCCTGGACGATCTTGTGAAATACGAGTTCATGGAAGAGCTGCAGCAGGAATTGTTTGACGGATCCACTTCCGGTAAAACCCTCCGCGATTCAGGTATCGATTTCGACCAGAAGCTGAACGTATTTGTGGGGATGGGCGATCACTATGAAATTGGTGGTGTGACCTTCGGTGTGAAGGACCGCGACCAGCTTTTCGAAGTGTTTGATGATTTTCAACCCGCTGAAAGTTCTTACGAGGGTGTGGAGTTCTATACTTCTTATTTCAATACCCTTGCCATCCGCGGAAATTCTGCGATTCTCATTCGTGTGAGTCCTTCGGATCATTACGTAACAGACCTCGCCGATTCAATCTGGATGGCACGCGGAAACAGCTGGGAATGGACACTGGATTACGAACTGGAAGATTTGATCCGGGAACTGGAAAATACTTCGGAAGAAGGCATTGATGAGAATGAGATTCTGAATGAACTGGAAGAATACCCGGAACTGTATGAATCGGAAGAAAAGGACATCTTTGAGCAGACCGAATCCGAAGACGATCCGTCCATTCCGGTAGAAGACCTCGAACTTCCCGTGGCTGATGAGGATCCGACCACAAAAACGTATTACGAACTCATCGATTCTCTCCAGGCGGCTTTGCAACAGGAATACATGATCGAAGTCTGTGAAGACCTCTTCGTTAAAGACGAGAACCTGCTGAAGTCCTCCGAACGTTTCAGACAACAACTGACACACAGTTCCGAAGGTGTTTTCTACCTGGATAACTCGCATGCTTTGCGCGGGAATCCGGAATTCATTAACTGGATGAGATTCCACCCGACATTTCGCAGTGATCTTGAGGCGCTGTACAACGAAAATGTCATTCTCGGCGATATGCTCATCAGGGACAATGCGATCGAACTGCAGCTGGAAGCCAATTACGGCGAAGATCTCGGAACCATCTACGAAGGGATGACCGACGCCAGATTCAGCAAACAGATCTGCAATTACATTCATAAGGACCATGCAGCCTTTTTCACATTCCGCCTGAACACCCGTGAAGCTTATGAACGTGCATTCGAAGTGATCCATCCGATCCTTGAACACGAGGCAGAGCAAAGCCGTTCTTTCGCCGAACAATTGTTTGCCCTGGAAATGTGGGACGAGCTGATCAACAAAGATGCGGTCTTCAATGCGTGTAAAGGAGGAGGTTTCGGAACGTACAGTGGCATCGCCAAGGTGAAAACCAAAAAGTACATATTCGATTACGATGAAGTAACTTTCGAGTACAGTGAGCGCGAAGTGGAGGCAGAAGAAGACATGCCGCTTTTTACGTTCGGAATCACCACAGAATACCCGACCATTGCCGAAAAGATCCTGCGTCACCTCGATCGCATTGAATCCCGATGCTACAAAGAAAATGACGTTTGGGTGTTCGATAAAGCCATCCTGAATGCAGCGCCACTCTACGTGTTCATTCGCAACGGGCTCATCCTCTTCACCAACGATGAGAACCTCGCCAAACAAAATCCGGACGGTTACGGGGCGGATGGTCTGGAAAAAACATTGGTCAAGCGCGCAAAGAAAAGTGGCTTCGTTTACGGGTACGCTGATATGGGGAAAGCCATCCAGGGACTTCCACGCCAGTTGTTCGGAGACAATGAAAACGAACTTGTCGATGTGATCCGTGGGAAATCAGGGCACGTGGAATTTACCTCTACCGCCACTTCTTCCTCAAAAACCGGATTCAACCTGCTTTATGAATACGAAGGCGAATACGATGCTTCCGGAACCTATCTTCTGGACCTCATCAACAGCCTGTACGTGATCTCCAAATAGTCCTTACAGGATGTTTCGCAAGCTGTTCCTGATCTTTCTGCTGGCGGCAGCTCTGGCCGCGCTCCTCATCTGGAAGCCCTGGAGAGCACTGGATGAAGAACCACCGCGTATTTATGACCGTCTCCCCGAAGCAGATGTCATTGGAATTTCCAACATCCTGGAATTATCCGGTTCCCTTTCGAAAACGATGTTCTATTACAAGATTCCGATGCGGGACGTTGTTTCGCCCGGATTTATCCTCAGCCAGGGAAAACAGTACGGGCTGGATGTTCAGTCGCCCGTGTTCTTTTTCATCAACGAAAAGGACCGCCTTCCGGACGATTGGGGCATCCTGATGTCGGTGCGGGACAGCAGCAAGGTGCGGGAAGGAATCATTCACCTGCAGAAGTTCATGCGGGTCACGCCCCTTGACATACACAAAACGACCATTTACCAGGCGCCCGATTACGGTGCATACATGGTGTACGGCTCCGACTGGATGCTGCTCTACAAGGGTGATCATCTGGAAAAGGTACTGAACCGTGTGATGCTGGCGCGACACAATGAGATCTCGCCCCGCTGGCGGGAATTCGTAAACAAGTATTACAAGTCCGACATCCGCCTGGTGGCTTCCCTGCAATCGGATGAGTTCGAGGAATTCGGGATTGCCTCAGCCGGCGTTTCGCTTTCCAATGACTCCACGGGGCTGATCTTCACCACCTATATCACGCAAAAAGATTCGCTGGCGTTTCAGGCACGTCCGTACGGACCTTCCTACGGTCAGCAGGAATACACCCGCTATGCCGTGAACCTCCATTTCGATGTGGAACGCCTGAAGCGGGCCACCCAGGATCCGTTGTACAAAGTGCTGAAAAATTACAGTGGCCGTGTGGGCTTTCCACTGGAACAATTCCTCGATACCTGGGAAGGAAACATTGCTTTCCGGCAGGGCGGACTGGAAACCATCAAGGAAAAGTACATCGAATCCGAACTGGACGAGAACTTCAACATCACCGAGGTCACCAAAACCCGTAACGTAAAAATTTCCGGATTTTCGCTTTACCTTTCCACCAATCAGAACTGCTCGCGTTTCCTGGCGCAACTCTCCAACAAGGGCATCCTCACCGAAAGTGACTCCAGGTATCGTCTCTTGTTTTCTCCGCCGCTACACATGCATCGCTCGGACACTTCGCTGGTCTTCCACACAAGCACCTACGCGCCAAAGATGCTCAGCGACAGCATCAACTCCATCCTGTGGTCGTACAATTACACCCCCATCGAATTCGTGGTAGATTCCACTTCCACCCGGACGCTGTATGGGAAGGTACGACTTCCTTTGAGGAAAATCATTTCGGATAATATACCGGAGGAGTAGGGGTGGTGACCTCCGGTACCCGGGTCGGCTTTTCAAAAGTTTCGTCGCTTTTCTGCGCTAACGCCTGAAGCAAAATGCAGGGCATTTTGTATATTCGATCAACTACGCTACGTCGATTGAAAAGAAACGGCACAAAATTCCTTCTCCATAGAACTTCGAAGGAGACGCCGAGCCGTTGTACTTAATTACTATTTAAAATGAATGCTGGTTCATGGCTGAAACCAATAGCTGGTTTTGCACTTTTCCTGAGTTTGACTTCGAATTTATTCGGTCAAGACATTATTTGGCACAGTATGTTGTCCGGAGAGGGCTATGATGAGGCCTATGATGTAGCGATTGGACCGATGGGAGAAGTGTATATTGCAGGCGCGTTCAACGGAGACATTCAGGCTGGAATTAAGTCTTATGTTTCAAAGTCAAAAGAGCGTGACCTGTATTTTGCAAAGTTTTCAAGCGATGGTGAGTTGGTTTGGTTCAAAGGGACCGGCGGTATTAAATCAGATGCCTGTAATGCGATAACCTGCGACCCGGAAGGAAATATTTATATAACCGGATTATTTTATGGTAGGCTTGATTTTGATTTTTCAGATGAATCAGGGGGATTTCTAAACGCATCAAAAGGAGATGGACAAGATCTATTCATTGCAAAATACAATTCGGAAGGAAATCATATCTGGTCCAGATCAATTGGAACATATAGTTTACAGGAAGGCATTGATCTGAAAGTAGATAAGGATCAAAACGTATACTTATTGGGCCAATTGAGTAATAATTCCATTGAGTTTGACACGAAAGAAGGATTGAAGTATATAAGCCCAAATGGCCAGGACATTCTTGTTGCAAAAATGAACAAAGCCGGTGATTTCGTTTGGGTACGACAAATTGGTGGGGCAGGGATTGAAACAGGTAGATCCCTGGTTGTGGATAATAATGGAAACACAACGGTATGTGGAGAATTTCATCAGACACTTACCATTGGTGAGAATGACAACAAAAAAGATTTCAAATGTTTAGGTTATTCCAGTGATGCTTTTGTAGTGCAATACGATAAAAACGGACGGTTACTATGGAATAAAGTTCTTCATGGGAAAAGAGGATTATCATTAATGGATATGGCTTTGGGAGACTCAAATGAAGTTTATTTAACAGGTTATTTCAAGGATTCATTGTTCATAGATAATTCCGCCTTTGCCAGCAGTGATGAAGCCCTGTACATTTCCAAAATTGATCGGAAAGGTAATCTGACATGGTTGAAGCATGCCAATAAAGGATCATCTCGTGGAAATAGTATTTGTTATGACGGAGCAAATATCTATGTCGCCGGATTGATGGATGGATCAATTTGTATGGGTGCTCTTACCGATGAGCAATGTATCACATACGATTGTGAATGCATTCATGGTACTGGCATTGTATTAAAATATGATCTACAGGGAAACGCCATTTCTATAAGGATGATCGGAAGTAAACGTGAACAATACCGGCTGCAAAAAATAGCTCAACAAGAAAACTATTTGTTATTAACAGGTTGGTTAAACGGTGACATTCCCTCAATAAGTAAAGGTGTGACTACCAATCATACTAAAGGTGCGGATGTTCCTGTAATTAAAATTATGAAGTAAAATTCGCCCTTTTTTTCTTTAATCGGAATTTGTGGTAGATTCCACTTCCGCCCGGACGCTGTATGGGAAAGTAAGACTTCCTTTACGGAAGATCATTTCGGATAATATTCCGGAGGAGTAGGGGGTGAAGTCCTGAAATATCGTCGCGAAGACGTAAAATCCCGCGGAGAGGACATGCAGTCAGGTCGTGAAGACCTTCAACCCGGTGGTGAACAAGTGAAATCCTGTTGTGACAAGGTGGCGCTGGCCCCGTGACAACTTCACGTCGTATGGCGAACTCATAAAATCCCATGGAGAAAGCGTTCAGACGCATTGTGATGATCTTCAATCCGGTGGTGAACGATTGTCCTCCCGTGGTGAGCAGGTGAAGCGATCTGGTGACAACCTTCCGGCTGGTGGTGAACACGTGAGATCCGCTGGTTAAACGCTTCAAACGTATGGAGACACCTTATCGATGTCGTCGAGACAAAGTTGAATCAGGTGGAGAAAAGTAAAAAGAAAGTCATTTGATTGAGAAGGAAAGGCACCAGTACTTTTCAAGAGACTCGGTAGGAAAACCCTGTTTAAGGAAGTATATAACATGCGCTAAACTTCATGTCCAAAAACACTATATTCGAGGGACGGCACATCCCGATAGCATCGGGGCCTGGCACCGAACCGTTATACGTTATTACCATGCCCACCCACCATTACTTCGAAGCACAAAACCCCACCCACCACGAGATTCTTTTCCTCGTCCATGACGCGATCCTGAACAGTCACCCGGCGGTGCAATCGGTGATCAAATATGGTGTTCCTTTCTATGTGCTGAAGAAGAATCTCTGCTATCTGTGTATTCAGAAAGATAAGCCGGTGCTGGGCATTGTGGAAGGGTACCGGCTGGAGAGCATTCACGATCTTCTGGACTTCACCGGCCGTAAACAGATCGGGCATTTTCCCTTGTCCGACATGGATGAAAAACGCTATAACGATTTACTTCGGGTGATCGAAACGGCTGTGGATTTTGACCTGAAACGTTAGGTGACCCGTCAACAAATGACTGTCAATAACTAAGGAAAAATCTTTCGGGAAAATGCCATTAATCCGGCTAACTTAATAGCAAAATTCTTCTATGGCCAAAAGCACTACTCCACGGACTTCCAGCAGCAAGCAGAAAAAAATATTTGTCATCGACACTTCGGTGCTCTTACACGATCACCAGGCGATCACTACCTTCGGTAAGAATGATGTTGCCATCCCAATTACCGTTCTCGAAGAACTCGACAAATTCAAGATCGGAAATGATACAAAGAACTTTTCTGCGCGGGAAGTTATCCGTTTCATCGACAAGCTGTCGGCGAACGGGAGCCTGCAGGAGTGGATCTCACTGGGGAAGGATCTCGGTAATTTCAAGGTAGTGTTTGACACCACTCCGCAGTCCATGGATGCGGAAAACATATATGCACGCGGAAAGAACGATCACAAGATCATCAACGCCGCCGTTTCACTGAAAGAAAAGGAGAAATCGCGCGTAGTGATCCTCGTAACCAAGGATATCAATCTCCGGATCAAAGCGAAGGCGCTTGGCATTCAGGCGGAAGACTACGAAACCGGAAAAGTTGCCTCGGATACCGCGCAGAAATCAAGTGTGTACACCGTTGAAAATCTCGATTCGGAAGTGATCCGCCAGATCTTTACGAAGGGAAAAATTGATGAGGAAGGCATCCTGGGCACCCGAAAGGTCGCCAATGGTTACTACATCCTGAAGAACGGAAAATCTTCTTCCCTGGCGGTTTACAATCCACACACGGATCAGGTGGAGCGCATCGAAAAAGAATTCGTCTACGGGATCAAGCCGAAGAATGCGGAACAGGCCTTTGCTTTTAACGCCCTGCTGAATCCTGCGATCCGCCTCGTGGCTTTGCAGGGAGTGGCCGGAACCGGAAAAACACTTTTGGCCCTGGCTTCCGCACTGGAACAAAGCAAGAAATTTCATCAGATCATTCTGGCGCGGCCAATCGTTCCGCTGTCGAACAAAGAGATCGGATTCCTTCCGGGAGATGCCAGCGATAAGATCGGTCCGTACATGGAACCACTTTGGGACAACCTGAAGTTCATCAAGGCGCAATTCGGTGAGAACGAACGCAAGCACAAGGCCATTCTCGAAATGGAAGAAAACGGCAAGATCATTATCTCTCCGTTAGCCTTTATTCGCGGTAGAAGTCTTTCGAACATCATCTTTATCATTGACGAGGCACAGAACCTGACGCCACACGAAGTAAAAACGATCATCACCCGTGCAGGGGAAAACACAAAGATTGTCTTTACGGGAGACGTCAATCAGATCGATACGCCATATCTCGATGAGAACAGTAACGGACTTGCCTACCTGATCGATCGTTTGAAGGGACAGCAGTTGTTTGCACACGTCACACTGGAAAAAGGAGAACGTTCCGAACTGGCGAACCTCGCCAACGATCTGCTCTGATCTATTTCAGACGCAGGGAGTCGACCGCATCTTCGATACGGGAATAACGGAATTCAAAACCGGTGGAACGAAGTTGTTCGTTGGAGATCTTCACGCCTTTGAGCAATAGTTCTGCCATCTGACCGAACATCATCTTCATGAAGATTCCGGGGACCGGTGGCAACCACAAGCGCTTGCTCATTTTTCTTGCCAGAAGTTGTGTTAATTCCCGGTTGCTGACATTTCCCGCCACCAGGTTGTAGGTGCCCTCCCTGTGGCCTTCGATCATAAATGCAAATGCGCGGGCGACGTCCTCACTGTGCACCCAGGGCATCCACTGTTTCCCGTTTCCCAAAACGGCACCCAAACCATAACGAAGGGGTTGTACCAGACGCTTTACCGCACCGCCATCATCGCTCAATACGACACCTGTTCTGAGAATACACACCGGTACATGGCCTGCAAAGAGCATCGCTGCCTCTTCCCATTCGCGCACCAACTGATCAATGAATCCGGAACCGTATGCTTCGTTTTCGGTATACGGCTTTTCGCGATCCTCCAGACCGTAACAGTTTACCCCGGAAATGGCAATGCTTTGCTTCAGATTCGTCATTTTATCGCGGTGTTCCCACAAACAACGGATCGGCTCTACCCGTGAACGCAACAATTCTTCTTTGCGCTTTTTGCTCCAGGCTTTATCGGCAATGCCGGCGCCGCTCAAATGGATCAGTACTTCCACATCCGCAAGCGCCTGCGTATCGACTTCTCCCTTCGCGGGATTCCATGCAATGTGCTTCGGATCTTTCGGATTACGGCTCAACACACCGACCGTATGTCCCTCACTTTCGAGCTGCTTTACCAGGGCTCGTCCGATCAGACCACTACCGCCGGCGATCAGTACTTTCATCGCTCTTCGTTTTCCCGGAAGAACAGACGTCCATTGTGCCAGTGCTCGTCGATGATCGCTCCCTTCCTGCGGTAGAATTCAAGGGCGGGTTCGTTCCAGTCGAGTACCTGCCAGTCCATTCGGGCCACCTTGCGTTCCTTCGCGATATCCACCACTCTATCAAACAGCGCTGACCCCGCACCGGAACCACGCTTTTCAGTCAGCACATAAATGTCTTCCAGGTAAATGATCGGACCTTTCCAGGTGGAATATGCCGTGAAATAGATGGCGAAACCAATGATCTCACCCGCCTCATCTGCCACGATCGCCTCGCAATGCTGATGATCGAAAATATCGGCTGTGAGCTTTTCGACGGTATTGATCACTTCATGCGGCTCCTTCTCGTACTCCGCAAGTCCTTTGATCAAACCGAGAATGGCCGGAACATCTTCGCGTGTGGCTTCTCTGATCTCCATTACTGAACGCCTGCCAGGTTAAATCGTAAACGAAGGCCTGTATTGAGGTTTCCGGTTGGATAAGACGTTGCCACCTTCGGTGTATTCAATGTCTGATCATAGTAGAACATCAGCGTAATGTAACGCGAAAGGTTGTAATCCGCAGATGCTTTGATCGAAATCACTTTCTGTCCCGCTGTTGCCTGGTTGGTACCGATATCCGGATTTGTCTCGGAGATCTTACGGATCACCGTCAGGTTATCACGGAACGACATATCAAAGCGCAGGTTCACCGGACTTGGTTCGATCTTCCACTTCTTGAATGGCAACCTCACTTTCTTGAACTTGTAACCGATACCGATCACCCATTCCTTACCGAGTACTTCCGTCACCTGGTTGTTGTTCAGGGAAAGTGTCGAGTTCTTGTCCTTCTTGTATTCAAACTTCGTGATCAGACCTTCACCTTTCACTGCCCAGGTTGCATCGAATCCAACCAACGGAGCAAACTGCTCGGTAATCACAATGTTCTGTACGTTCATTGATGCGATGAAGTTGTTATTCAGGTCACGAGCCGTTGCATTTCCGTCTGCGTCGAAACCAGCATTCAGGTTCGTCTGCATTCCTGACACACTGATCGTTGAGTTGTACGCATGACGCAACACGAAATTACGCAGGTGCTTCTTCATGAACTCATACTTCTTCAGTCCGTTGTAGTTAATCGACCAGTTTGGCAGCGGCAGGTTCTTGATCGGATTGATGTTCTTGTCTTTCACTGAACGATCCGAATAAGAAGTAAGGAAAGACCCGATCATCACCTCTTGCTGCGTACTTCCGTATCCATCGTAGTAGCCACTTGCCAACGCATTGGAATTCGCATTCTTTTCACCGAGCAACTTCGATACATCACGACGGCTATCCAGCATTTTCTGGAACACATCCGATTGATATTCCTTTCCAAGTTTGGTGAAAGCAGATCCGAATGACACATTGCTGTATGTCAATGTCGCAATCTCCACTTTACTCTGACTTTCGAAATCATTGATGTCCGGATTCCAGCGATAGAACTCTCCGGCATTTTTCGAATACGTACGTGTTGCTGATAATTCTACGGACACATCCTTGATCGGCTCCAGGCTTGCACGAAGCACAAGGTTTTGGGAGTGTGTGGTCGTGTACTGCTTGTTCAGGGCATCCTCTTGCACCAACCAACCGCGGTCATCCGCTACCTGGGCAACGTTATAACCGTTATCACGACCCCAGATATCGTATCGTTGTTTCCCGAAAATAAAGCCTCCCATCTGCGGATCGAAGCTCGGATTGAATCCGAGAACGCGGCTCTCCTGGTTGTATCCCGGAAGAAGTGTTCCGTCCGTCATGGTGTACGTTCCGTTTACGCTTCGCACGGTCATCAAAAGTCTCGCCGTAAAACCAACCACCGGGTTCACCTTGTCTTTCTTACGCTCCTTACGTCTCTTCTCACGCTCTTTCTTGCGCTCGTAACGACGTTTCTTACGCTCAAACTGACGAAGTTCCTTCTTGGTCATTTCCTCCAAAGGCTTGTCTGGTTCCAGCGTATCCGGTTCCTTATCGTCTGTTTTGTCCTTGTCTTTATCCGGCGCATCATCCGTCGACTTGTTTGGATCCACTGCTCCA
>JBNKYR010000084.1:0-14120 GCA_050300995.1 Crocinitomicaceae bacterium
TCCGGCGATCCAGGTTTGAGATCGGGTGCTTGTTGAAATCCGCATGAATTTTCAGCAGACCTCCACGTTTGATCTCATGTTGTCCGGCTCCCTCGAAATACGGGTCCCCGAAAAGTGGTTCTTTGATCCCTGTAAGCACCTGCAGAAAGTTCAGAAAGTACTCTGAATTCAGGAAGTGCATGAGGTTTTTCGTCTCTACTCCGAAAAAGCGTTCTCCACGCCCTGCGAGCTTGATTTCTTTAGGATTATTGTAGGCTTCAGCGTCTTTCTTGCTCAGATCGGGAAACTCTTCCAGGATGGCACTCAGGTATTCCGGTTTGAATACATCATGAAAAGCAATGTGCGGAAAAGGGTGGCCGGAAGCATATTCCTGACGATGTGATTCCGCTACTTTCAACAGATCTTTGTAGGCGTCATTGAGATTTTCGATCATAAGTCAGTATTGCGCGAGAGCGTCCTCAGCAAGTTAATAAAAAAGCCGGTATCAGGTTTTGTTGAAAAGGGGAATTGACGTCGTTTTTTCAACGTCGTGCTGTGCATTCAGTCCCAATCATTTTCGTCGTAGTAGTGCTTCCAGATCTTCCAGGTACCGCTTTTGATCCGTTCGATCTCATCTTTAGTTAACCGCTCTTTCCACGAGTGCACATTTTCAGCAGCATTACGCATGTGGACACTTTCGTTTTCGGCAGTGGTCGACGATTGAATCATCTGCTTCACTTTATCCGTCATTTCCAGATGAAGGTCTTGAAACAATTGCGTAAAGCTCTCCATTGGATGCAGCGAGAAGTCCTCGTGCTTGATAAAGATCCATTCGTCCTTGTATTTTTCCTGGAAGGTTAGGATTGTATCGTAATAGATGTTCCAGAAGAGAATTCCCTGGCTGATGATGTCCTGTGGCTCTTCAACGTGTCGCCGGATTTCATCTGCGTAATCACTCAGGTAACTTTTCATGAGTTCTTTCTGGTCCCAGAGATTGTTGAAGTCGTAGGTCCAGTTCTTCACCTTCAGGCTGGCAACGAATGCTGCGGGATGACGAATGATAATGACTACATCACAGTCAAACATCCGATAGATCCACTCGGAAGAGAAGATCGCCACAGGGTCTTTGAACAGTACACGCTGTCTGAAGCGTCTTCGAAAAGCAGTCAGATCGCGAAAGGCGAAGTAAAGCTCGGCCAGTGAACGGCAATGAAAGAGCCGTGCCCAGGCCATTCCTCCCGGAAAGCCGATAAAGGACCGCATGTATTGCAGTGTTTTTTCCTGGTGCTCAGGCGGACAGGCATTGGAGATGTACTCAAGTTGGTGGCTGAAGGGATGATTGTACCAGCGCATCCCGAGATTAAAAGGCTCCCGAACGTATCCGACTTCGTCGGAAGTGCTGATAACTTTGCCGATCCAGGTAGAACCGGAACGATGCGATCCCGTAACAAGAATCGGTTTTTTCATAGCAATAGCTTCGTTCAGTAGGCTTAAATATAGTGTTTATTTGTGTGGATGAAGAGGTGTTAAAATTGATCCTTGCGAATGATTTTCTAACTGTCAAAAAACGAGGGTGTTGGTCCGATTCGTATATTCGCCTTTATGAATTCCCTGGCCAACACACCTGAACCACCCTATTATGCGGTGATCTTTTCCACGATGATGTCAGACGACACTGTGGATTATGACGAAATGAGTACATTAATGACAGAACTGGCAAGCGCACAGGATGGCTTTTTGGGGGTAGAATCCGCCAGAAATGCGATTGGAATTACGGTTTCGTACTGGAGAGACGAAAAAGCGATCAAAGCCTGGAGAAATCAGATGGATCATAGGGTGGCCCGCATCATGGGGCGTGAAAAGTGGTACGCCTCATATCGCTTGCGTGTAGCAAAAGTGGAACGTGCTTCGGCTTTTGAGGCTGAGTCCCTCCTGTAAATAAGAGTTAAAACAGACTCTGCTGATTGCTTTCCAGTTCCAGGAGATATTTTTTGCGCCAGATCTCCCCGGCATAGCCTGTGAGGCTTCCGTTGCTGCCAATGACCCGGTGACAGGGAACCACGATCGCAATACGATTTTGTCCGTTTGCACTGGCTACCGCCCGGATGGCTTTCGGATCACCCAGCACCTTTGTTTGTTCCATGTAACTGCGGGTAGTCCCGTAATCAATGCCAAGCAAGGCGTCCCAAACGCGAAGTTGGAACGCAGTGCCGCGCATATCCAGGGGCACATCAAAATGTGTGCGCTTCTTTGAGAAATAATCTCTCAGCTCTTTGCTCAACTGATCCAACAGTGGGTGAGTGCCCTCTTCAAGTACTTCATCTCCCTGTCCTTTTGAACGTTCCGGGTCGAATTCAAGAAAACGAATACCGGTTTCTGAGGTTCCGGCACATACGACACCTATCGGTGTCTCGATGTGGGTGGTAATCACTTTCATGAGCAAGACCTGAAGACTTTTGTGAATCAGGCGGTTTTGCTGAGCAAGATACAACCATGACGGACACCGTCAAAATGATTGTAGATAAGAATGTGTGAAATTTTCGTTTGCTGTCCATCCCGCAGTCGAATGTGAGGAAGGATATCGGTGGATCCGTTTAGAATATGTGCGGATAACCAGGTCGCAAATGCAGAGCAGGTTCGGTAATCGCCGATCAGATTTTTAAACGAGAGGGTTCCTGCTTCAGGGAACAGGGTGTTCCCCACGAAGTCATACCACTGGTTGTGCGTAGAATCACCATTGTACCCCAACATTACTGTGTCAATGTCTGCCCGGGTGAGTCCGTTACGGTTCAGCATTTCGTCAATACTAGACGCCAGATCATTCTCGTCCGGATAGGTATTTTGTGTGACATCCAAGATTTGAGCCAGGGCATCATCAGAGGCATTTTCGATGACAAACATGCTGGCTCCCTCCCCGCAAACGGTTCCCGGTGTCGTGGAGTTCAGTAATTCACGGTCTGAGACGATTTCTTCCTTGTACTTGCCGGAAAGGGAGTCAATATTGTAATTGTAATCTGAGATCTCTTCGATTCCGCCCAGCAATAATTTTTTCGCTTGTCCTTCACGGAAAAGCAACAACGCATCCAGCAATGCATTCTCAAATGCCAGTCCGCCATTGGTATAGGTTATGTTGTAACCACGATTCTCACCCATAAGTGCCAACTGTCCGGCCACTGCGTTTGGGGTACTCTGCACGAAGTTGGTAGGGGTGAGCACTCCTTCATTGTACTCAACGATCTGGTTCAGAAATTTGATGCAATCTTCCAGTCCGCCGTTGGCTGTGCCAATGATCACACCGTCAAGGTCTTTGTGCGCTCCTACAAGCGGAAGACCGGCACCGACTCCCATGCGTACGGCTTTTCCCATGCGGCGAAGTAATCCTTTTGGGATGAACTCCATGTAATCGGGTTCAATGACACCGTATACCTTGTCTTCATGGTCGGTTTTTTGTCCCTGCAACAATTCATTGTTGTAGGTATGCTGGGGCGATATGGCTTTCAGATCGGTGATGTACATATCAGATACTGGAAAGTATGATCGAGGTACAATTGCCTCCGAATCCGAAGGAATTGGACATGGTGTGTTTGATGGATGCCTGCTGAACCGATTCGATCGGGCGTGTGCCGTAGTCATCAATCGGATGTTCGCAGCGAAGGCTTGGGTAAAGTTCACTGTTCTGCATCGAAAGGATGCTGAACACGGCTTCAATCGAACCTGCCGCAGCCAGGGTGTGTCCGGTATACGACTTGGTACTGTTGTATGGAGGAATGTTGCTCCCGAAAACTTTATGGAAGGCGAACATTTCCGTTACATCATTATTCGGTGTTCCGGTTCCATGCGCATTGATGTAGTCGATATCGTCCGGGTTGAGTCCTGCAGACGCTAATGCACGTTCCATGGCTAGTCGGGGCCCGAAAGCCTCATCCGAAGTTGCAGATGGATGAAAAGCATCATTGGCATTGCCATATCCGGTTACCTCGGCGAGTCGCGCCTTGTTCCCGCAGGAACTTTCGCCTTCAAGAACGAGGTAAGCTGCACCTTCACCAAGCGTTAATCCGTCGCGGTTAACATCAAAGGGTTTACAAGGATTCTCCGAAAGGATCATCAGGGCATTGAAGCCGTTCACGGTATACTTTGCCAGAGAATCCGAACCTCCGACAATAATACGTTTGACGCGCCCCGCTTTGATGAGACGGGCGCCGAGCATAATGGCATTGGCCGAAGAGGAGCAGGCCGTATTGATCGTGGTACTGAAGCCCTTAATGCCATAGCGTTGCAATACGCGCAAGGTGTGCTCGCCACCACCGTATGAACTTACGTATTCGGAGGGTTCTCCTTTCATGTTGGCATCGGCATAGAGTTCGTCCGTATTGGACATTCCTCCAACGGTGCTGGAAGAAATGAAACCCGTATCGAAGGTTTGCAATTCTGCATCAGACAAACCTGCCTGACGGATGGCTTCTTCCACGGCAGTAAAGGCAAGCAGAGCCGTACGACTCAGGCCTTTTCTACCGGTAGTTCCGGTACGCTCTTTCAACGCGTCGTTACTCAGATCGACTTCGCCAAAGTTGAGCGTTTCGGTATAAATAGAATTGAAGTGGCGGGCTTTGCCAATGCCGGATGCGGCACGTTGAAGCGAAGCCAGATTGGAAGCGACATCATTGCCAATGGCCGATATCAGTCCCATTCCGGTAACAAATACCCTTTCCACGGTCGGACTTATTTCCGGTTCGCAAGAATGTAATCCACGATGGTGTTCACGTCCACCAGAATGGCACGCCCTTCAGTCGGGTTGTTGATCTTTACACCGTATTCGCGGTCGAGGAGTACGATGAGCTCAACAGAGTCAATAGAGTCGAGTCCGAGGTCAGGTCCGAACAGGGGAACGTCGTCCTTAATATCTTCCGGTTTAATGTCAAGAAGATTCAGGTATTCAACGATATGCTTCTTGAGTTCAAGGGTTAATTCTTCTCTGCTTTGGCTCATTTCTAGATGTAATTTTGCAACCTAAGTTTAGTGTATACTCCAATTTGACACGCTAAAATAAATAATATTAAGAACAATAGCGTGGGTGTTAGTAAATACCAGTCACCTCCTTTCAGGAAGAGGGTATAGTAACCTTCCAGACACCAATGCAATGGTGATATTTTACCGATGGACTGCAGGTACGAAGGCATGACGAAGGAAGGTACCCAGATCCCACCGATTGCGGCGAGAATGATAATGGAAATGGCACCGAAACCGTTGGCTTGTTCCTGCGTTTTTGCATAGGTGCCAACCAACATGGCAAAGCTGATGGCTGCCATTGCAGAAAGAAAAGATACCAGGATGAGTCCCACGATGTTCGAGGGAAGAGCCAGCGCCGGAAGTCCAATGAACGGGAAAACGAATTTTCCGAGACTGAAGATCAGCGCCAATTGACTCAGTGCAACGCAACCGTACGTGAACATTTTACTGACAAGTACACGTGGGAAGCTGCCCGGAATGGTCTGCAGACGAATGAAACTTCCGCTAAGACGCTCCTTCACAATGTTGCCACCGAGAGAGATTACCATGAAAAACATTGCAAAGATCGACCAGGCAGGAACATTGTGCTGCGTAGAATTCGGAATAATCTCATGCCCGCTGGTATTTGCTGAAATTTCCTCGATAGTGTAGTGATTGTCCTTGAACTGCTGCTCCATGTCCTGGGGAATCTCGTCAAAGCCCATCGTTTCATATAGTTGCTCAATCATCAGACGGTTTTCGAGGACACTTACATGGGTATGTAGAATGCTCAGCACCGAAAAGCGAAAACTTTCCTGGAGTACCGGATCGTAGAACATCTTGATAGGGAGCAACTTTTCTCCGGCAATGTGATCGGTCGCTTCCACCAGATCAAACTCGCTGAGCATACCGATACTGATGTTTTCGGCCCTTCTGATGAGTATTTCGGTGAAATTTTCAGGGATGTGAACGGCAATGAGTTCTGTTCCATCCAGCAATTGCTGCTGAATTTGTTGGTCGCTGATATTGTCAAGTTTCCGGATGGAGAATGTTCCCGAGGTAGCCATGTAATGGTAGAGGGTGTCTCCCAGGCTTCCTTTGTCATCATTAACAAGTAAAATCTCCAGCTTGTTTTCATTGACCAGACGGAATGTACTGTCCTGTACAAGTGTGATGATAAACACAAGCAGAACCGGCATAAGATACATCAACAACAATCCTACTTTGTCGTTGACAAGCAGCTGGAATTCTTTCAATATGCTGGCGCGAAGCTTTCTCATCAGTCTCTGTAGGCCGTGCCTGTCATTTCAAGGAATAAAGATTCGAGGCTGTTTGCCTGGTGATGTTCCAGCAGAACAGGAAGTGTATCGTCTGCGATCAGCGTGCCATGGTCGAGGAGAATAATGCGGTTGCAGAATTCCTGTCCCTCATTCATGTGGTGCGAAGTATAGATAATGGTGGTCCCGCTGGCATTCAGAGACTCCAGGTAGGACATGATGGCGTTCTTGCTTTGCACATCCACACCAACCGTCGGTTCATCCAGAAAAAGCACGGCAGGGTCGTTAATGATCCCGATGGCCAGGTTTACACGTCGTTTCATTCCTCCGGAGAAGGTTCGTACTTTTTTATGCATCACATGCGAGAGTCCCAGAACTGAGAGAAGTGCTTCGATCTTTTGCTTCAGTGTATTTTTCGGAATTTCGTAAAGCGCACCGAAGTACATTAGGTTCTGGTAGGGCGTCAGTTCGGGATAAAATGCAAAATCCTGCGGAACATAGCCGATGTTGAGTAACATGGACTTCAGCGATCGGTCTCCTTGTTCGGATGGAAAAACTACGCTTCCTGAGGATGGTTGAATGATCCCGCAGATCAGCGACATCAATGTTGTCTTTCCTGCGCCATTGGGTCCGAAAATGCCAAGTTTGTCTCCTTTATGCACCTGAAAAGAGACTGTTTTCAGGCTGTCATCCGCTGCACCGGGGTACCGCTTCGAAAGATCCCGTACCTCAATGACAGCAGCCATATTAAAGCAACTTTAATTTCGAAAGATCCTGGAAGGCTTGTTTTTCGACAGCGGCTATTTCATTCATGATGTCAGCGCAATCGTCGAAGTCTTTCTGTGCAGTGATACGACCTTTATAGATTCCTGCCATCTGGAGAGCACTGTCTCGCCAGAGGTCACCGGCTTTGGTAAATTGTTCCGAGATACCGAGCAGTTTGTCGTTGCCCATGATCTCACTTGCCTGCTCAAGGAAGGCTGCGTAAATGAAGCGGAATCCGCCTCCGCCGGTACCGATTTCTTCCTGCATCCGAACGATCTGGCCAAGGAATAATCCTGCTTTACGTTCGCCATATTGGGAACGCCATTTACGGACCTTGCTCGCCGTATGATTGATTCCACGAACTCCGGCGATCTTCGTCGGAATGCGCAGCATATCGCGAACATTACGCTTGATGCCACCAGCGATGGCTTTGCGAACCATTTCATCCGTTACCTGCTTTGCCTGTACGGGATAGTAAATGTGGCCGTTCGGTGCCATGGCTCCTTTCGCAAAGCGTACTTTTTCCAGCGCTTGTTTGGAAAGGGTAGTGGTGGTTTCCATTACCGGATCGCTCACGAGGTAGTCGTTGCCTTCACGTCCGTAAACGATCAGGTTATGTGCGTTGAAGTGGAATCGATACTCCTTTGGAAAGTACATCAGGTGGTATACACCTACCTGACATCCCACCGGAATGCCTTCGTCCACCTTTTGATCCAGGAAGAGTTGTGCTGCTTCTCTGGAACGAAATTTCTTGTGGTCTACTTTGATGTCCAGGACCTTGCAAGTACGCTTGAAAATGGCCCCGGGCATGGAGCGGAAAGAAATAGCCGGACCACCGTTCACCTTCAGGAAAGGAATGTGGATATAGAACAATCCGGACCCCATACCGAATACCAATGGCTCGGTCAGAAAGTCAAGTCCCTGTTGTTTCAACAGGTTCACGGTCACACCGTTTTCACAATGTGCGGTCTGGATATGGGTAAAATCGCTCACTTGAGGTTGTAATTCTTTAAGTCTTCCACGGTGATGTCAAAAGCATCCGCATACCGTTGAAGTTTTTTGTCACTCAACCGCTGAAATGCGGCTGGTTTCATGTGTCGTTTGATCTGCCAGCGACGAAAACCAGTGTATCCCACAAGAACCGAAAGGTCCATCAGATGACGCTCCAGGTAATACAGGATTGGGCTGGCTTCTCCCTTTTCTACTTTTTCGCGGGCTTCTTCCGTACGGCGTTCAATTTCTTCCCAGGCATTGTCGAGAGCAACCTTTTTGGTTTCCCAACCGGTGCTCAGACCAGTTTCGTATTTGCCATCTTCATTCTTGACATAACAAACCTCTCTGGTAAAATTCTCCAGTGCTGTTTTGTCCTGTGGAAGATCCCTTTTTTTCATGATTTAGCATACGGTCAGCAAGCTGAAGACGTATGAAAATCTTGAGCTTTCCGGTACCATTAAAAGTAGTTTGTCGCCGACGTTAAGCTTTCCGCTGTTAAACAGCTCATCTACCATCAGGTAAATTGAACCGGCTCCGACATTTCCTTTGGTCTTGAGGTTCGTGAACCAACGGTCGTAAGGAATATCAACGCCATATTCTTTCAGTCCCTCATAGATTTTATCCTTGAAGAAATAGCTTGACATGTGCGGGAGGAAATAAGTGATTTCTTCCGGAGTTATGTTATGCTTCTCCATGGCTTCCACGAATTTTGGTACTCCGAGAGAAACAATCTTTTTTCCAAGCAACTTCACATCTTGCTTGATGCTGAGCACGGATTTGTTAATCAGTTCTTCAGGAGTGAAATCGTGGTAGCTGATCAGGGTTCCGTCTTCAAGTTTATCTGCTGCCATGTACATACATGGTTCTTCCTGATTTGCGAACGATACACTTTCGATCCAGTCTACGCGGAGAGAAATACCGTCTTCGTTCTTCTTAGGCTCCATCAGGAATGTTGCTGCTCCATCGGAGAGCATCCAGCGTAAAAAGTCTTTTTCAAAAGCAAGATAACCGTTGTCTTCCAGTTCGTGCAGTTTCTTCACTTCCACTTCAAACTGGTCGGAGTGCAAAGCACGGGAAAGACGCTCAGATCCGGCGCAAACCGCTTTTTTCGCAAAGCCCATCTTAATGGACATGTAGGCATATTTGAAAGCATGCATTCCCGAGCAACAAACACCAGCAGGTGAAGTCACCTCAATGTTGTTTGTTTCAGGAAGCCAACCGTGTACCATCACACCATGCGACGGCATCAATTGGTCAGGAGAAGAAGTTCCGCAGGTAAGCAAGTCGATCTCTTTCAACTGAGCCGGATCGTTCTCCATCAGATTACGAACAGCCAGCGAAACGATCTGCGCGTTGGTATGCGTCGCCTTGCCATTTTTGTCAATGGCATAGTAGCGTGATTCGATACCGTTGTTACGCAAAACAATACGACGGGACTTTGACGCTTCATCACCAATACAACCCAGGTATTCCTCCATCTCGTCGTTAGAGACAGGATCGTTTGGTAAGTAATTCGCAGTTCTCGTAATATAAACTTCTGACATGCGTCCTTCAAAAATTGGTGGGCACAAAAGTACTTCTTTTATTTTTTTTAGCCAGTGAAAAAATCATAAGATTTTCCGTTTAACGCGGATTCATACCCAGGTAGGCATAGTACTGCTTTTTCTCCCGGATTTTCCCTTGTGTAAACGGTCTGATCAACACTGAATAGATGAGGACCAGTATCGGTGCTACAACGAAGAGCGCGAAATTCAGGTAGAAGCGGAAAAAGGAAATCCAGAATGCACGGTTTTTTCCTGCGGCTTCTTTTTTCTTGATGATTCTGGCCCAAACATTGAAGATCTTTTTGGCCTTTCCTTCGATAAAAAGGATACTTGTTTTGATCTCCACAGCACCTTGTGCAATGAGCTTTGATTGCAGCTCTTCGAGCTTATTGTTTTGCAAAGCTTCCTTAAGTGTTTCTCCGAACTTACCGCATCCGTCGATATCTTCCTGTGAAACTCCCGGAAGCGGAAAAATTCCCCACTTGCGGGTCTTCTTGCCGGTCATCATCCAGTGCACAATGCTCACGGCGCTTAACTGGTTTGGCGCACGATCTACCATGGCGATGTGTCCGACCATCCTTCCTCCGGCTTCCTCCACTAATTTCACGATGCTTTCTTGAGCGTTCAGCCACATGTTGCGTGCACCTGTAACGGTCACTACAGGAGTATCCTTCAAACGAGTTTTGAAGGTCTCATTCTTCAGCAGGGATGTTGCAGGCAGCGAAGGAGAAAGGAACCACGGCTGATAACCGAAAATGATCAGGTCATAGTGCGCTTCCTTCAATTCGAAAGGAGCAAGTTCTGTTGGTTCTTCCAACACTGTTTCCGGCATTTCATCATAGAAATTGTTCGCGTTCCAGGGGAAGGGGTACTTCTTCTTCGGGTATATTTTTACACGTTCTACAGAATACTCTTCCGTCAGAGGCCGCGTAAAATTGTCGAGGATCTCATCGAGTTGTCCCGACTGTGAATAATTAATACAAAGGATTTTTTTCATTCCTGTAGCTACTTAGTTGAGTTCCGCAGGGGAGAGGTTGGCTGATTGTTTCGCATATTCCTTAACCACCTTGCGGAGCGTGGCATCCATACTTTTGTAGGTCTTCACGATAATGGCCTTGTCACTGGCAATATCAGAGGAATACTTGAGAACTTTCGGAACGTTTTCCTGAATGGCCAGCCGCAGAAAACGGTATTCTCCGTTCTCGGGTGCTTTCTTGATGGCTTCTTCCAGGAGCACACGACCTTCTTTGAAGATGTCGGCTTTTTCTTTCGGGGTCGACATAAATTGCGAGCGCTTCATCGTTAATGCACCGATGTAGGCATCACGTGTGGTTGAAGGCTTCGCATTTTTCAATCCCTCCAGCTGGCTTTCCATTTTTTCCTGCGAATCCGATTCGAAGGCTTTGTAAAAAGCAAGTTTATCGATTACCGGTGCCATGGAAATGGCCGCAGCGACGAAAAGTATGGAGAATGATCTGATCATAGTTGCAGTGTGTGCGGCACAAACTTACAAGGATTTTGCCAAAGTTGACGGAATCTGTACAGACATTGGGTAAAAGACGTTCAGGTCCTGGGCGCCTCCTGATACTTGTTGATATTATGCTTTCTGAATTCTGTATCGAAGTCCGCAAGTGATTCCGGTATTGTAAAAATGTTGCAGCGAATTATCCAGCCCGGAATGAAGAGAGAGAACGGAGATTCGGAATATTGGCTTCACAAAGTAAGAAATGCGACCGTTGCCAGGAAGGAACTCAAAATCGAGACCGGTAATGATCTGAGGATTAAAAATAGGGTAGCCGGAAGGAACGGTCTTTGCATTCACGCTTTTATCCGAAGTTGACCCTGATTCGTCAACCAGAACGTCACCGGACGATGTTCTGTAGTTGGAATAGTTTGTTATTTCTGACTGCACGAGAAAGACGTTGAAATTAACACCCATATCCAGCCCGGCCCTGAATTTTTCTTTGTCGATATAGTAAAAAGAGGCGTATAGCGGTATTCCGATGTAATGACTACGGTAAATGGTGTTCGCGTGACTTTTGTACGTATAATTCAGGTAATAACCGGAACTGTTTTTAATTCTTCGTTTGCCGGTAGTATTGTAAAGAATTCCAAGGTGCACGCTTATTCGACGGGAGAGGGAATACGATGCACTTATTCCGGTTGAATAATTCCATGTCGGTTCTTCCCTGAATTCGTAACTGTGTCCGTCATAAGAGGAATAATAATCAGAATGGGAACTTAACTTGTCAAAATTGGGGTCCATACGATAACCTGCTTCCGGGGAGAAAAACACATCAAAGGACCAGGTATTCCTTTGGCCCCAGGTCGTGCCAAAGGAGATATATAGAAATGCAATAAGTAGGATGGAAGACTTCATTGTTTCATAAGTTGAGCAATTGGATAACGGAAAAAAGGAAAGCATATTTTGCGACCGGGGAGAGATGCTGAAATCTCGTACCCATTTGATCAGACGATGTTAGGTATCGGTTGAATTTTGTCCATTAGTTGTATCTTGATGAACCGTGGAAAAGTTTAAGTAATGTTCAGAACAGTTTTTTTCATAGCGATGGTTGTGCTGATGAGTGCCTGCAATGATTCGTCGAAAATTCCTCCGCCACCTGGTGAGCCGTGTGAAGGAATTAACCTGAGTAGTTTACCGATCATTACGCATGGTTTTTCCGAAAAGGATTACGTAAATGTCAAGATCCGGACCTTTGTAAAGAACTCAGCTTTTGATTCGTTGGTGAATGAGTTTACGATCCCCTTGGCCGAGGTCACTGATGATGAGCGCATAGAACGGTATATTCGATTGCCTGAAGATTTAACTACCAATTTTGACTGGAAGTTCATCTTCAGCGACAGTTTGAGTTACGAGATCTCGGAAATGAAAACAGAATGGGTGCCGCGCTTTTGTCAGGCATTTTGCGGATATGAATGCACCTTAAGTTCATTTAAGTTGAACGGAAAATCCGACGAAGGAATGGGGAATATCTTCTTTAAAGAACCTGATTTCGAGTATCCCTGGGAAAAGTAATTGTTCAGGAAAGTCAAAAGGATGAATATCGATTTCAAAATTATCGAATACGGAAGTCAGGATTGGAAGGACGCTGTTAAGTTGCGGGAAGATGTATTGCGTAAACCGATGGGACAAACCTTTTCTGAGCAGGAGTTGGACGAGGAGAAGTTCCATTTGCAAGTTGCAGGTTTCGATAAAGGGAGATTGATCGCCACTGCAGTGCTGGTGCCGGAAACAGCGAAGCTGAAGATGCAACGCGTGGCAGTGCTTGAAGACCTGAGGAATTTGAATGTCGGGTCCGCAATGATGGCTTTCTGCGAGGAGTATGCGGTAACCAACGGCTACAAAATAGTTTACTGCCATGCCAGGGATACGGCCGTCAATTTTTATCTCAGGAACGGCTACCAACCAGAGGGGGATTATTTTGAGGAAGATGGGATCCCGCATTTGAAAATGAGTAAAATGATTGTGCTTAATGGTTGAAATATGTCAGGTATGACTTTGGGGATATGGAAATGATCAGCAATCGGCAGGAACTCATTGAAAAGATCTTCAGTCGTCGCAATGAGCAAGGTTTGTGGGAATTAATTCCTGCATCGCATAAATATTATCCGGATTACCTGCATTATGTACCCAATTACCGGGGTTCTCTCTGGGTGTTGCTTCTCCTGGCCGATTTGCAATGTGACAGGAATGATGAGAGGATTACGAAGCCCTTGCAGGTTGTGAAGGATCACTTGTTTGATGAGGATCACGGAATTTATTCCCTGAAAGAAGATCATTTCCCGATCCCCTGTCTGAATGGCAACATGCTTTACCTTGATGGTTATTTCAATGGCGGTACAGATGAAAGGAGTAAGTGGCTGCTGGAGTTTTTCTGCGAAAATCAACGATTCGACGATGGCGAATATGAAGAACCAAAGAACCGGTTTTGCTCCAATAAAAGCTGCTATGGCAAACACACCTGTTATTGGGGAGTTGTCAAGTTACTGAAGGGAATATCATTTGTGCCTGCGAATCAGAGAACCCCTGAAACAGAACAGCTAAAGGAAAGATGTGTGCGCTTCATCTTGAAGCATCATGTTTGTTTTAGCTCACGTGATCCTTCAAAGGTCATGATTGCAAAATTGGACCTGCTGACTTTTCCTAATTTCTATAAAGGTGATTTTCTTGAGATCCTGTGGTTGCTGAAACGTGAAGGAATTATCGCCGAAGAACTGCAACCCGCCCTGGAATTGCTGAGATCCAAAGAGGGAAATGATGGAACATGGTCGCTGGAACGTACCATGCACAATATGGTTGTTTCTGTCGGGGCAGTGAATACGCCGAACGAATTTGTATCAGAAAGAGCAAGGGAAGTGCTTGATTATTATGAAGACTACACCTGACGGTATCCCGGGCTTCAGGAATTGGATATATCCTCCCTTATACGTAGTATTGTTTTACAAATCTCAGGAATGAAAAACCAACTGTTTTTAGCTGGTCTTGTTGCTATTGGCCTGTATGCGTGTACTTCCTCACCCGAAGCAGTGGACGCGGAAGAGACAACAACCGATG
>JBNKYR010000085.1:0-14022 GCA_050300995.1 Crocinitomicaceae bacterium
TTGTGTGCATAGGCAATGGCCACATAATAGTAGGTTTTGTGGTTCACCAGTTTTTTGTCGCCCTGTGCAAACGCATCTTCCGTGATCTGGAAAGAATGCCGGATCCCGTTATTGGCTGCGTCTACTTTCAACGTTGGAATCGAGAAATTTAATCCCTCATCGTATTCCCAGTTGATGATGTCAGTGATGTTATTTTCGATATCACACTGAGCCACAAGGCGTGCTTTTGATGTTTCGCTGATATCTGCCACCGATGCCGCATCATCGATCAATTGATAGATCTGATAACCTTCGAAGGTATAGTAACGATCACCGACGCCTTCCGGAATGTTCACAATGTCTTCCATGTGGTAGTTTTCATTCTGATTATTCGATCCCGGTGGATTACTGATCGTTAGGATCAATTCGTTTTCCAGTTCCTGGATGGTCAGTTTCGGCGCGTTTGGCGGATCAAGAATCCGGAAGCAGGCATCAAACAAGGCCTGAGCTTTTGTATCGGCGCGCTTCATGGCTTCTACCGAAGCAACAGCAGTACCGTCTGTACCACGTCCATACACGATTCCAAGAGTGATGTTGTTAACAGCGCCGGGTTCCAGTGTAAACGGTCCTGCCGATTGTACAAAGCGGCGGTCACCCGGATCATTGCTGGCACCTGCTCCGTCCTTGTTCATTTCATTCCATCCCTCCCAGGGAACAG
The DNA here is from genome assembly GCA_050300995.1 of Crocinitomicaceae bacterium. Taxonomy (GTDB): domain Bacteria; phylum Bacteroidota; class Bacteroidia; order Flavobacteriales_D; family Crocinitomicaceae; genus UBA4466. The sequence continues at coordinate 698 of JBNKYR010000085.1, forward strand.
GAGTTCCGTTGGTGGCCCAGTTCAATGGGTCGGAATCACCCGGAAACATGTAAGTAGAAGGAATTGTGGTAGCTCCCTGAGATCCCGGATAACCGGTTCCCCCATAAACCATTTGCTGGCCGTTCGCCCAGAAGCCGCTCATGTAATTGTAATATGCCGAAGCATTGTCCGGGTCGGAAACCGCGGGTGGAGCATTGTTGGTGTAATAGGTGAAAAGACGCATTCCCAGGCGTTCATTGTCGATGTTCCCGTCCGAGTATCCGAGTCCGATTCCTTTGTACACGATCCCGTCATCAGCTAGCGCATCTGTGAGCGACGGACTGATCCAGGTGGAATTAACTGGATCATAGATCGGCCCGATGTTGTCTTTGAAGTCGACGTCCTGGTAAGGACCTTCAAAGAAATCGCAGCCAACCGCGGGCGGGTTTTCTCCGTATCCGAGATTACCACTGTTGTCTTCATCCAGGTTATCTCCGTTATACATGTATCCCAACCCGCGGGAGACGTCACAGCCTGCAAAATCATCTCTGGAATAGCCGACATCAGCATCAATGTATTGAGCGAAATAGGTGTCTTTAAGTGTAATTGTTCCGCGGTTGATCAATTCGTAGTTGTAAAAAGTCATGCGATTGACCTCGTCATTGGTCGCAAAGCAGAACGCTTGTGCGCGGATCTCCATTCCGATCGGATCACCGCCCGATTCACCGTGAAGATTTCCGGCATCGTTGAATACCCACCAGTGTGTTTCGTCACCGAAAAGTGAAATCCTACGGTCGACCCCGCAGTCGATATCATCACGTCCGAGAATATCATCGTACCACGGTGTATCTCCGTTTTCCGGATCATAGCGTCCCAGATCGCTTTCGGGATGGTCGTAGAAAGGAGCAAGCCAGTAATCCTGTCCACGGGAAACATCTCCGTGTGCCGGCCATGCGTAAATACGGTTCATCACATCGTTGTCGGGTTTGATGGTGTTGTTGCAATCCGCCGGGTTACTGTTCGGACCGATGCAAGCTTCCCACCAGACGGTGTACTGAATAACTTCGGCTTTCCGGATGGTATAGAACTGATCGTAGGCAAGGCACTGATCTGCATCAATCGTGGCCAGGCCATGTGCGTGGATGACACCGGGTCCTACAGGTTCTCCGGGATCATAATCCCCGGGTGTGTCGACAGTCAATGGTCCGGGCCAGAAATCATTTCCTGATCGGAAGGTCAATCCAGCGAGACGTAAGTTTCCATTTGGCTGAATGCCGCCCATCCAGAGGGATCCGGCATAAATGACTTTCAATCCTGATCCGGCGGGAACTTCGTAAGCGGCAGTCTGGGTGGCGCGGTTTTGCCACATGCTTCCTCCCTGTTCGATCAGGGCGCTCACATCGTTGAAGTTCATTGTAAGTTTTGCGGTGGCCGGAGCACAGTTGGCTCCCTTGGTTGTTGCTACGTCTCCCTTTTCGGGGTGATCCTTGTCTCGTTTGTATGCCAGCAGCGGTAGAGGAAGTAGCATGGTCACGAGAAGAAACAGTTGAAAGATTCCTTGCTTTTTCATCGTACTGAAGTTTTAGGACCTGCTGCCGGGAGTCGCTCCTGCAAGTATGTAGAAACAACTCCCAGACAACAGATTGGGTTGATACGAAGTACAGGAAGAATGACTGGAAATGGATGAGGTTTTTTTGAAAAGGAAGAAACGATTATACGCGTCAGCAGGGAGCGATTATTTCTTCAAGTGCCCGGTTTTATTGGGTTGAGGCATTGAATTGAAACACAGATGAAAACGACAAAAACACCCTTCTGAAAGGGGGAGGCATTGAGTAAAGTGTAAAATTTGGTGTGTGAACCGGAACGTTTTCAGGGGCTTTTTTGCGTTCGGAAGTACATTGGGCCCGATTATTCAGATCGAAACCTTCTTTTCGATCAATTGCGCATAGATTTTTCGTGCCTCTGATAGGAGGGAAGGGTCCATTTCGGAACTGTCTGAATGCTTGCGTTTGGTTTCGAATTTTGGGATTTTTTTCGACGGCAGATCCTTGTGTAGAATATGCTCCAGCTTTCCGTAAAGTTCCTTCGGATGATGAAGAAGATCGTCGTAATGGACAAGAAAGAGTTGTGGGTCCCCGGGCAAATTCAGTACGTAATTGTAATAGTTGATCCATTCTGCCAGCCAGAAGTCGGGTGAATGTTTGGGGTATTTTTCTTCCGGTACTTTTCCTCCCAGATCGAATGGTTTCTGGTTCAATCCGAATTCATGGTGCCCCAACCAATTCATATAGGAGGTTACAAAGGCATCTTTTGTTTGTTGCTCAACAAAGTTCTCGTGTTGCCGCAACAGCGATTGGGCATGGTCCGCCGGGTCGCGAAAAATGAGAATGACCCGGAACCGATCGTTTTGTTTGCGCAGGCTTTCATAGCGCAAAATGAAGTTGTTGTTTTTGGCAAGATAGGTGGTGTTCGTCTCTTTTGACGTGAACAATTGCTGATAGGACAGGTATTCAGTGTAGACATCATCGTCTACTTCATGGATCTTCAGGTATTCCTTACCGATGTATGAATCATGTAGAAACACCTTGAAAAAATATTCTTCCAGTGCTTCAATCGAGTTTTTTCCTACCAGTACCTGATCACCATGAGCCCGCTCTTTCTCATTTCCCTTTCGGGGTTTGTATATTCTGCGCCATAGATGGGGTGCCATCAGGAAGGGCATGTTGGCATAGGTGATGGAATGGAATACATGTTCGTCAAACAGAAGCCGGGTAAGTGCAGTAGTTCCACCCCGGGCCAGACCTGTCACGATCACAAAATCTTCGGTAAGGTTTTCGGGTGCTTTCAAATGTCGCTTTTTCTCCCTGCGGAACAGGTATCGGCCAATGTTATAATTATCGAGAATGATCGTGTGCAGTAATTTCGACCAGTAGGAATAATCCGAATTCTTTTTGCGGAATAGCAGGAGCACACCACTTCCTCCGATCATACTGAGATAGAAATAGACGGAAGAGAAATCCCTTGGATCGTAAGGCCAGGCGATCAGGAGATAGACATATATCGGGAGAATGCTGATACCGATTAGAATGCCCAGCAACAGGAGCGTGAGAAAAAGGGAAAGCAGGAGGCTTCCCAGGTTTCGGATCAGCAGTTTGTCTTTCTGCGATTCTTCCAGTGTGCTGCTCACTATGATGTCGATCTGTTTAACGGAAGATACAACGGTCATCCGGAAAGGTCGTTCGAGAAGAAAGACCATTCCGACACAGAAAAGTGCAGTGCTGAGAAAAACCAGGAAATAGAACATACTATTCTTTCTTTCCGCCCTTCATCTTTGAGAAGGCGCGTTTGATCGGGCGCCATAAAACAACGGCGATGCTGATCAATACGATGAGCAGGACAAGTCCTACAAGGATAATGGTTCCAATACCGATACCGGGTCCAACGTATAAAGTCATTTCACTTCAAAGTTAAGAGATTCGTAAATTCTGATCCAGTGTGGAGGCTGTAAGAGATCGCCAATGGATGGATTATAGTATTTCCTGAGATAAGTTTTGTCAGCATTAAACACGTAGATTGTTCCCTCGTTTTGACATTCCACGAAGAGATCACCGTTTTTAAGGATCCGGTGAACACCTTCTGTTCGGGTATAGAGTTTTTCCGACTTAAATTTCTCCGGGGTCACTTCCGTAAAGCTGGAATCTGCAAAGTTGTAGAGCATCACGCCCGAATATTGATTCAATCCGTACGGATTTTTATTGATGACGGTTTTATCAACGAGGAACGAATTCACTTTCCGAAGTCCGGAAGTGTTGTTGTTGAACAGGGAAATGGTGGAATCGGATTGAATATCAATGTCGTGTTGCATGAGGAACGGTCCCTGGATCAGTCGGATCACCTTGTTGGTAGAAGGACGGTACAGGAAGATCAGGGATCGGTGCCGAAGGCTTAAGAAGAGGTCGCCTTTTTTCCAGTAGGGGCCGTCAGACATCACCGGCTCAATGTCATTAAGGTGAAGCGGGTCGTCATCTATTTTTCCGTTAACCACATTCCCTATGCCATGGACGAGGTACGTGTATCCGTTTTCGACAAGAATATCGGTAATTGATTTATGAAGAAGCATTTTTCCATCCTCCCAGTCGATCTTAGTGATGAAGTTGTCCCAGTATTCGGTGTTCGTCAGGGAATTGCTGCGGATCTTTCGTGTACAGGTCCAAATGTTTCCGTCAGCACCACGGTTGAGTGCGTGATGGAATTGATAATCGGTATTGTGCCAGATGATATTCGATTCCTTGTCGATCCTGAACAGGTTATAGGATTCGTCGCAGCTCGCAATTACAGACATGTCTTCCAGAATGATCGGGCTTCGCGGTTCACTGTGCGAGAATTCGCGGTCCGTTTTGTTGTAATCCGATTTGTAGATGTACCAGTCGTGCAGGGTGGAGTCGTTCCGAAGATTCTTGAGACTGATGATCCATTTAGATCGCTCGTAGCGTCCGTTCACGGCGAACAGATCGTAAGGAAGCTCGTTGACCTCATGAATTTCGTGTTTTTCCATGTAGATCTCCGGGCGTTCGATTTCTGTAAAAACGTTTATCACTGTTCTCGGAAATTCCGCAAAGGCATAGAGGGCGTCGGAAATCGGTCCTCCCAGTTTTCTGCCTCCTTCCGCAACGTGAAGCACCATAAAGCTATAGATGTTCAAGGCCGCAATGGAAAGGATGACATAGCTGATTTTCTTCAGGGTATTGAAACGCATAGTATGTAAGCTATTTGATACGGATCGTAAAATCCGATTGAACAGGTTAATTTTTATTCGGTGACCGAACTCCCAAAGTTAATAAATTGAAAGCGACGGTCAGACCTGAATAAATGTCTTCCGCATTGACGAAAAAGAAAAGGGCTCCAAACCGGAGCCCTGTATCATAAAAAGGTTTCAGCGATCAGAATGGGAGATCGTCGTCCTCTTCGGAGTCAGTACTTGCTGATGGTGCTGCCGGGATTGGATCCAGGTTCATTTCGGAAGGGCCGCTTTGTGGCATTCCCTGACCTACTTTTTCAATGCGCCATGCATCCAGCGTATTGAAGTATTTCACCTCTCCCTGAGGGCTGGTCCATTCACGTCCGCGCAGATTAAAGGAAACTTCTACCTGATCCTGCGGTTGAAAGCCATCCAGCATGGAGCATTTATCCTGTACTACCTGGAACAGAATATCCTGCGGGTACATGCTTGAAGATTCCGTAACTACAAATTCGCGCTTGGCAAAGGTGTCTGTTACCTGTACCGTATCTTTGACCATTTTCAGTGCTCCTGTAAGTTTGAACATAATCGTGTGTTAGTTTGTTGTTATTTGTTTATCCGTTGTTGAAGGCCAGCAGGGTTTTCCATGCATCCTCCAGTTGATTTTCTTTCAATAGGCTCTGCGCCTTCCGGTGCAGCTCTTCTTCCAGTTTCGCCGGCTCGTCTTCTAAAGATATGAATAAATCACTCAATTCCAGAAGTTTGAACTCGTTTACGTCCGTCTCATTCGGCAATTCTTCGATTCCTGCCAGCTGACCGAGATCGTTGCCGGTAAGGATCTTGCTGCCGCGAATATCTTCAGGCAGCTGGTCGTATCCGATACCAACTGTTGTGATCGGCTTGGTGATCTCAAACATTGAATTCACATCGGCACGACAGTACCAGTTTCCACCCATACGCGCCACAAGGTCGATCTTTTGCTGATCGATCATCTGGTTCTCGTCGAGTACCGCTTCGTTAATATGCATCCGAAGTACTTCGCAGATCACCAGGTTTCCGGCTGCTCCCTGATCTCCGAGTTCCTTCACTTCAATCACCTTGCATTCCAGTTGAACCGGAGATTCGGCGACACGCTTTGGTCGGATGGTTTCCGAGTCGAGTGGAGTAAATCCGGCTTTAACGAATTCGCTTACACCCGGGGCGAAGGGTGAACTCGCAAGGCTCATTTGGTGAACGATCTCGTGGTTCACAACATTGATCACAACTTCAGGAACCACCTTCACATTGTTGTATGTGTCTTTGGTGGTGTTCGTCCTTCCGCTGCGCGCCGGTGAAAAGATCAATATCGGCGGATTCGCACTGAACACATTGAAAAAACTGAAGGGAGCCAGATTATCATTTCCTTCCGCATCAACCGTTGCCGCAAAGGCGATAGGGCGCGGACCGATTGCTCCCAGCAGGTACTGGTGCAATTTCGGAATGGGGATATTTTTCGGATCAATCGTCAGCATTCTTCTTAAAGATGGCATGGACCTGCAAAGTTAGCCGGAATTGTCGGCAGGTCAGGGAAGAGTAGCCGGTATTTATCCACAATTTCTCAACGATGTCCACAGATTTTGATCCTTGTTTCTGAAATAGATACCCGGGTGTTTAAATGCGTAACAAAAGGTTGATGGAATGTTGACTTTCGGGGCATATTCGATTCATCGACCTGCCTCTATCTTTGCAAAAAATCCAAATGAGACTTCTCTTTTTTCTCACTTTTTTCCTTTGTTTTTCAGGAGTATATGCTCAGGTTTCACTGATTAATGCCGGTAGCAGCTGGAAGTATTTTGATCAGGGAGATGTGGCGAGTTCCGGATGGAACTCGCCTGGATTCAATGATTCGGGTTGGGCTTCGGGAAATGCGGAATTGGGGTACGGAGACGGAGATGAAAATACGACGGTAGGTTACGGTCCTGATGCCAGCAATAAATACATCACAACCTATTTCAGAAAAGAGATCACAGTAAACAATCCGCAGCAGTTCGCTGCACTCAATATGGAGTTATTGAGGGACGATGGCGCGGTGGTTTACATTAACGGAACGGAAGTGTGGCGATCAAACATGCCGTTTGGTCCTGTGAGTTTCGGGACACCGGCTGATGGAACGATTTCATGGCCATTTGAAGACGACTGGCATACGCAAACTGTATCGGCGTCATATCTTCAGAGCGGGACGAATGTGATCGCTGTGGAAGTGCATCAGGAGAGTGGTTCCAGTTCGGATATAAGCTTCGATTTTAAACTGATTGCGCAGGATCAGCTGTCTGCACAATTGGTACGTGGCCCGTACCTGCAAATCGCAACACAAAACTCCATCACTTTGCGTTGGCGGACCGATGTGCCAACGGATTCTCGTGTGAATTATGGCGTTTCCCCGGTAAGCCTGAATAATTCGGCCATGCAACCGCAGTTTACTACAGAACATTCGGTAACAATTACCGGCCTGAACCCGGAAACGGTATACTATTATTCGATCGGTTGGAACAGTCAGGAATTGCTGAGCACGGGCAATCTGTATTTCAAAACGCTTCCGCCGGAAGGAAAGGAAGGTGTCTATGAATTCCTGGCCATCGGGGATTGTGGAACCGGCTATCAGGAGCAACTGGATGTCAAAAATGCAGTGCTGAACTACCACGGAAATCACTTTGACGGGATGCTGATCCTTGGCGATAATGCTTACCAAAGCGGATTTGATTCGGATTACGAGGCAAATTTCTTCGGACGTTACGATGAAATTTTTGAGAATACGGTCATCTGGCCAACTCCCGGCAATCACGATTACAACAATAACATTCCGTTCTCACCACCACCGGCTTATTTCGATATCTTCGATTGCCCTACGAGTGGACAGGCCGGAGGTGTACCCAGCGGAACCGAAAAATACTACTCGTTTAACCACGGGAACATTCACTTCATTTCACTGGATTCATACGGGGAAGCCAGACAGGCATCTGCGGCAATGGGGCAGTGGTTGCAAAACGATCTGGCAGCCAATGTACAGCCCTGGGTGATTGCTTACTGGCATCATCCGCCTTATACCAAAGGGAATCACGATTCGGATAACGACAATTTTCTGGATCCTGAACTCGTCGATATGCGTGAGGAAATTCTTCCCCTGCTTGAAACCAGCGGCGTCGACCTGATCCTGAACGGACATTCGCATGTTTACGAACGCAGCATGCTGATCGATGGTCACTACGGCTCCTCAAGCCAGTTTGCACCAACACACGTTAAGAACGGTACCGGCGGAAATTATCCGGTTGATTGCCCGTACCAGAAGTCTACTGATGATCCGAGCCATGGCGGAACCGTGTATTGTGTTTCCGGCAATGGAGGAAAAGTCGGAGGAGTTCAAAGCGATTGGCCGCATCCGGTGATGCACAGCTATACGAATCAGGAGGTCGGTGCGATGCTCTTGAAAATCAATAACAATCGTCTTGACGCAACGTTCCTGACCTCGAACGGTGTAGAATACGATCATTTCACGATCGTGAAGGATGCAGGTGTTGACAGTACGATCTATGTTTGTCCGGGAGATCTGGTGCAGGTTCATCCTTCATGGCCGATCGGTTCAAATGCACTCTGGACTCCGGGGAACATTTCCGCTCCTGATTATTCGTTGGCGGTTGTGTCTGGCGGTTTGATCACAGGTACCGATCCGGAAGGGTGCATTTCCGACAATTACACGATTGAAGTTATGATGCCGGATTCATGCGGAACAACTGCATCCCTGAATGAATTGCTGAGCGCACAGGAGGAGAACGGATTCAGGGTGTCCTACGCTGGCGGAGAACTGACCATTTTCCAGGAAATGGCTACAGCAAGCACTTTCGAGGTCTTCGATGCTTTCGGGCAGTTGCTGCAGGAAATTAAAACTACTGGTGAACAACATACGGAATCGCTTGACTTCAATGCGAGAGGGGTATTCTTTGTGCACCGAAAACAAACCAATCAAGTTCAAAAATTCATTCGAAATGATTAAACATCAACTTTTGGCTCTGGCCCTGATCACTGCTTGCGGACAAGTACAGGCGCAGTGCGATTCCACGAACATTTCATCCGATTATACAATTTCTGCGGACGTACTGCTGGGAGGAACGTATGTTGTTAACGGAACATTTACCGTGCCTTCAGGTGTTACGGTATATGTCTCGCCATATTCGGTAAACGGTTGCGGTGAACTGCGTATTTATGCCGATAACATTGTAATCGAAGGAACAATCAATGGAGATTATGCAGGATACCAGGGAGGTTCCGGTGGTGCAAAGGGAACGGGTGCGACCAGTGCAACCGGAGATGCAATGTCGCTTACCAGTTGTAACAATAAGGACAATCAGGGACATATTGCTGTTGCCGGAGGTTTCGGCGGAGAGAATGGAGCAGGGCCGGGAGCTGGCGAAGCCGGGGCCGATGGCTCGGATGGTTCCGGAACGAAACAATGGTGCGGTAGCAGTGGAGATGAGGCTGGTCTTGTCGGTGGTGCTGGAGGTGCCGGCGGTGGAGCAGGTGGTTCCTATGGTGGTGCCGGTTCTGCCGGAGCAAACGGAGGTGGCGGTGCTGCAACGGCAACAACGGTGAGTCTGTCAGTTGAATCTTCTTATGGTGTTGTAGCTGGTTCGGGAGGAGCAGGTGGAAATACGGGAAGCTTGTATGGAACGGCTGCCGGACGTGATATTGCTATAGGTTCCGGTGGGGCCGGAGCAGGTGGTGGAGGTCGCTCGTATTACCTGGGAACGAATGGTGGAAACGGCGGAAACGGTGGGGGCATGGTCTTCCTGAAAGCTGACAATTCGTTGAGTATTTCCGGAACAATTACCGTTGCCGGTGGCGATGGAACTTCCGGAGGAAATGGTGGATCAGGTGATGCAACGGCCGATTGTTGTTCGGATGGATGCAATGGCTGCGATGAGCGAACATTCTCTGCCGGTGCCGGAAGTGGCTCAGGAGCGGGAGGAGGTTCAGGAGGAGGAATCTTCCTGGAGTCACTTGGAACAGCAGATGTTTCCGGGGTATTGATTGCTTCGGGAGGTGATGGTGGCAGTGCCGGACCAAACGGTGCGGGAATTTCTTGTGATTACGATGGGGGTGTATTCTGTGGCACACAGTCGATTACAACAGCCGATGGATTTACCGGAAGTACTGGTGGAGCCGGAGGTGGCGGAAGGGTGAAGATTTACGTGCTCGATTGTGCCGAAGCGAATTTGAACGCAACTGTTAACGTGGCAGCCGGGTCGGGGAACCTGGTAGCCGGAGTAGGATCATACGAAGAAGTATGCGGATACACCTCTTTGAATGAATTACAGCATTCCATTGGGTGGATGGTCTACCCTAATCCATTTGAAGATGCCATTACGGTTGAAATTCTTTCAGGAGTTCATCCATGGGAAGTTTCCGGTATTGAAGTGCTGAATACGCTTGGGCAGCGCGTGGCGTGGCAAGCTGAAGTTTCCGGTGTGACAACCGTTGAGGTTCCGGGAGTTCCCGCAGGTGTTTATCTCGTGCGTGTCCTTACCGATTCCAAAACTGAAGTAAAACGAATCGTAAAGAAGTAAGATGAAGATCACGGTATCCCTTATTTTCACATTGGGCTGGTTCGCAACAGCATTCGGCCAAACAAGTATTACTCCACTTGATTGTGTGGCTCCGTTCTATCACGGAGTTGCTTCTGGTGATCCGCTGACAGACAGGGTTATCATCTGGACCCGTGTCACCCCGGACGATTTCACGACACCCGTTCCGGTGAGTTGGAAAATGGCTACGGACACGTCAATGTCGAACGTAGTAGCACAGGGAAGCCAGTTGACTGATGCGTCGGTGGACTATACAGTGAAGGTTGACGTGACCGGTCTCCAGCCGGATACCTATTACTTCTATGAGTTTCAGGCTCTCGGGAACTACAGCGCTCGTGGTCGTACTAAAACGGCACCGACAGGAAATGTGGACAGCCTGCGCTTTGCAGTGGTTTCCTGTGCGAATCTGGAAGCCGGATATTTCAATGCTTACGAAGTGATTTGTCAGCGCAATGACGTGGAAGCCGTGTTAATGCTGGGCGACTATATTTATGAGTACGAAGAAGGAGGTTATGCACAGAACACGTCTATTGATCGCGTTTTTGATCCGACGCATGAGATATTGACGATCGATGATTACCGCCTTCGCTATTCGGTGTACCACATGGATCATTCATTGCAAAAGCTGCATCAGAATTTTCCGTGGATTTGTGTTTGGGACGATCATGAAAGTGCGAACGATTCCTATAAGAACGGAGCAGAAAATCATAATCCGGGTGAAGGTTTCTGGGAAGACCGCAAGCTCGCTGCACAGGAAGCCTATTTTGAGTGGCTGCCGATCCGTCCGAAAACAGGCGGTGGTTACCAGATCTACCGTACTTTTCCCTACGGCAATTTGCTTGACCTGATCATGGTAGACACCCGTCTGGAAGGTCGCGATGAGCAGGGTGTGAACGTGAACGATCCGAATCGGACCATCCTCGGAAACGAGCAGTATCAATGGCTTGAAGACGAAGTGCTGAACAGCAGTGCCCAGTACAAGATCCTTGGGAACCAGGTGGTTTTTGCACCGATCACTGTCTTTGGGGTTCCGATCAACGGAGATGCCTGGGACGGTTATCCGGCAGAACGACAGAATTTTCTGGATTTTCTTTCATTGTACAGCATTCAGAATTTCACCGTACTCACGGGAGACGTGCACACAAGTTGGGCCTTTGATCTCAAGAACGGCGGCAATAAGGTCGGAGTGGAGTTTGTGACACCGAGTATTACTTCTCCGGGAGCGCCCTTCAATGCCGGTGGCGTCCTTCAGATTGAAAATCCGCACATCAGGTATGTAGAGTTAACCGAGCACGGATTCATTGTACTGGATGTCAATACGCAGCGCATCCAGTCGGATTGGTACTATGTAAATACGATCGATGACGTGGATGCCGGATATTCGTGGGCAAAATCATTGTACAGCAATTCAGGTGCAATGCAATTGCAGGAAACCACATCAACCTCCCTGCCATCCGGGAAATACGATTACATGCTGGCACCGGTTTGTCCACGGATCAATTATGCAGAAGTGAAGGAAGCGCAGATGATCGACCTGATCGGTTTATATCCGAACCCTTCAACGGATCACATCTATGTGCATTTTTCTGGCGTGGGAGCCGGAATGTGTACGATTTCTATCGAAGATGTGAATGGTGATCAGGTATTGACAAAAGACGTTGCAAACAATGCAATGAACTCTACAATTCAGGCAGTGGATATCACCTCTCTTTCTTCCGGAATGTACCTCTTGTCAGTGACTGACGCACAGGGAAATCGAATTGCAAAGCGCTTTGTGAAGCACAATTAAACAGTTTTTCCGTTGGTTGATTCGGACCGTGTTACACGTTTTCGGATCAAAAAAGGTCAGATTTTCCTGTTAAATAATTTGTGCAGGGTGTTTTATATTCCCGAAATTCCCCCTAACTTTGCGGTCCCGATTCCGGAATTTGCGGAATTGGATATTGAAATCACTTCGGACAAACGAGTCGTAACGGGTGAGATCAAAAAGCGGATGTGGTGAAATTGGTAGACACGCTAGACTTAGGATCTAGTGCCGCGAGGCGTGGGGGTTCGAGTCCCTCCATCCGCACACTGGATGGTATAAGATGGTCCTTATACCATTTTTTGTATAGAAAAAAAAGCAATAATGATGAATGTAACGCGCGAAGATGTTGATGCTCTGAATGCTATTTTACGTGTAGAGGTAAGTCCTTCCGATTACGAGGAAAAGGTGAACTCTACGCTGAACAATTACCGTAAAACGGTGAAGATGCCTGGTTTCCGTCCGGGACATGTGCCGTTTGGACTGATCAAAAAGCAGTACGGTAAGGCAGTTTTGTCTGAGGAACTCAACAAAGTGGTGAGTGATTCCCTGCACAAATACATCGTCGATAATAAACTGAACATTCTCGGAAACCCGATTCCGGTTGAAAAGGATGGATTCAAAGGAGACTTTGATAAACCTGGTGATTTCGAATTTTCGTATGAGATCGGTCTTTCACCGGAAGTGAAAGTTGCGTTGTCCGGAAAGAACAAGTATGATTACCACAAGGTAAAAGTGGACAACAAACTGATCGATCAGCAGATCAATGACCTGCGTCGCCGTTACGGTAAGCTGGTTTCCGCGGATACGGTTGGAGAAAACGATATGGTTCTCGGACAGTTTGTTGAATTGAACGATGACGAGAGCATTAAGGAAGGTGGTGTCATGCACACATCTACCGTTTCACTCGAATTTGTGGAAGATAAGAAGACCAAGGAATCTTTGCTCGGAAAGAAGATCGGAGACAAGGTGATTGTTGATCCTTACAAGGTGTCACGTGGTGGCAAAGATACTGCTGCGATGTTGGGAGTGAAGGAGGAAGATTTGGCGGATATCTCGAAGAAATTCCAGTTGACCATTACGGAGATCAAAGCAATGGAACTGGCAGAATTGAACGACGAGTTATTTACACGTTTGTTCGGTGAAGGTGCTGTGGCTGATGAAAAAGAATTGCGTGAGCGTGTTAAAT
>JBNKYR010000086.1:0-13977 GCA_050300995.1 Crocinitomicaceae bacterium
GACACCAATATGTGTTCGGACATTCAATCGTTCACCATTTCGGATCCGACTCCTCCAACTGTTTCTCTTTCCTGGCTGGCTGATACGACGTGTAGTTATTACGCTCCGGTGAGTCTGACCGGAGAATCACCGGCCGGCGGTGTTTGGAGTGGAACGGGCGTGAACGGGAATATGTTTGATCCATCTGCTGCCGGTGCAGGAACATTTGCGATCACCTATTCATACACGGATAGTTTGAATTGTACAGGTACGACCACGGCTGATTTTTATGTATCGGATTGTTTGGGAGTTCAGGAGTTGGATGCACTTTTGGTTGAAGTATATCCGAACCCGGCATCTGATGTTGTCTCGGTGCACGTGGAGTCCAGCCTCGGAAATGTAAGAATTCAACTGTTCTCTGTTTCGGGAGATACGCTTGTTTCCGATTCGTTTGACGGAAGCGATTACCAGTTGAACGTGAACGGGATTGCGCCAGGGGTTTACTATCTCCAGTTGCAAACCGGAAACCTGCAGTCGACTGAGAAGTTGGTGATCCGATAAAACCGGGAGGGATTCTTAATCTTGACTGACGCTGATCAGTTTTCCGTCTCGGCGGAAAATGTTGATCAGGTGTTGTTCCCTTACAATGGACCGCAAGGTCTTATGCTTCATTTGTCCGGAGTACAGAGCTGAGTGAAATTCACCGGACAGCTCCAGTTCCGGATCAAGTTCGTCTACTGTGATGTCCTCCTCATCAACGGAGTACTTTGCCCATTCCAGGTGAAGTTTGGGATCATGTGAAAAAAGGTGTGGGTCTGTCGTATAGTAAAGGTGAATATCGCCGTTCTGTTGCTTGTCCATTACCGCAATTTCCCATGGGCCATCTGTTTTGTCACGGAAGTGGAGTATGTAGAGGTCTTTAGAACGATAAATGCAAAAAGTATCGGAAAGAGCGGTGAGCCTGAAAACAGTATCCATTGAACCTGTCAGGGAATCGCGTTTGACCTTTACTTCTGTGAATCCGGCGGCCTCAATGCGTACCCCCTCGTCATCATTCATCCATGTTCCATGGAGCTCTTCGGGAATTGAGGTCAGATGCCTCCCACCGGCCGGTTGTGGATCGGTGAAATAAACATGCGAACAACCGGCCAGAAGCAATGAGGTTATCGCAATGATCCTGACGAAAGATTGAGCAGAAATCATGGAGATTTATTTTCGAATTAAGGTACGAAAATATCGTCGTACGGTGTAAAAATTCAATTTCGATCGAAAAAAATTCGGGAAATGTGATTTTCCTGAATACCACTATTTATCTACAGATAACCGGTTTTAATCGTTTACAACCGAAAGACATTCGACAGAAAGTGACAGATTACCGAATTTGATTTTGATACCGCCGCAACTTTGTCCTGTCGATGTCGGAATTGGTCTGGCAAGAGGACGCAAAACCAGTTAATGTTCAAAACAAATACACATGAACACATTGAGAAACAAAGTTAGTTTGATCGGACGCCTTGGAGCACAGCCTGAAGTAGTCACGTTTGATTCAGGAAGAACGTTGGCGCGTTTTTCCCTTGCAACGAACGAGAACTACAAAAACAAGGAGGGCGAGTGGCAGGAAAACACGCAGTGGCACAGTATCACGGCATGGGGCAAGACCGCGGAGTTGGTTGCCAAATTTCTGAACAAGGGACAAGAAGTACTTGTGGAGGGGAGAATTGTGAATAACAGCTACGAGACAAAAGATGGGGAAAAGCGTTATGGCACCACCATCGAAGTCAGCGATTTCTTAATGCTGTCACCAAAGCAAACCAATGGCAAATAATCAACCTAACCACGGAGCCGGCACAGGCAAATACCAGGCCGGCTCCATTTTTTTCACTACACATCACCGAAAAATGAATCACGTAAATCTGATTGGAACGATGAGTTCGGCACCGCGTTTCTACGAGTTGCCAAACGGACGAAAGATCGCACAGTTCACCATGTCTACAAAGGAGACCTACCTGGACGAAGAGGGCAACAGCCGCGACCGAAAACACTGGCATCGCATGTCGGCCTGGGGAAGATGGGTAAAAGTGCTGGAAGAACTGGCCACGGTTGGTATGGAGATCGCCGTGGAAGGGAAGTTAACTACACGCTTTTACCTCAAGGGCGGTCAAAAGCACTACATCTCCGAAGTGGAGGTCAACGATCTGATCATTCTTTAAACTTATGTTATGCAAACATTGAAAAACCACGTCACACTGATCGGCAACATGGGTGATGCCGCACAGATCACCAACTTCGATAACGGAAACAAGGTTGCACGCTTTTCACTGGCGACCAATCCGTACGGAGACAAAAAGAAAACCAACAAGCCTGAATGGCATCGGGTGTTTGCCTGGGGAACCATGGCGCAGTTCATCGAGAATTACGGTGAGAAAGGCAAACAGCTCGCCATTCATGGTCGACTCGTGAACCGAACTTACCTGAGTAAGGACGGGAAACAAAGGAAGGTTACCGAAGTCGAAGTGAAGCATCTCATCGGACTCTAAACCAGTTCAACCTAACCTACCACCGGTTCGTTGAGTGTTCGCAGAGGTGGGTCGTTCCAAAGGAATGGCCCACCTTTTTTACTTTTTACATTATTCCCTATCTTGGCCGAAATCTGACAACCATGAAAGCTGTTCTCACTGCTCTGACCTTGTTGTTTTTTGTTGGTGCAAAAGCTCAGGATTATCATTATTGGTCCGAACATTTCGGGGCACGTGCATCACTTCTGGGAGGTGCCGCCACGGCAGGACTTGGAGACAATGCAACGGTGTATTACAACCCTGCAGCCATGGCTTTTGTGGAAGATCCGTCAATGTCTATTTCGGTTAACGCTTATCGGATCCGCATGCTGAAAATACCGAATGCGTTGGGAGATGGCTTGAGTCTTAGTGAAACGCAATTCACATCCATGCCCAACCTGATTGCCGGGATCCTGGCCTTCGAAAAGCGGCCGAAACTGCGTTTGGGTTATGCCGTGTTGACACGGCGGTCGTTCAACCAAAAATTCGACTTTCTGAACGAAGCAAACGATGAAGTACTCCCGCAATTTGCCGGCGATGAACGTTGGGTGTATTCATACAACCTGCAACACCAATTGATGGAATATTGGGCGGGTATTGGAATTTCGTATCAGCTTTCAGATAATTTCTCCATTGGGTTGTCGCATTTCGGGATCTATCGCGATGTGAAATATTCGCACTCACGGGCAGTTAGTATTTTACCGCAGGATTATTCCGGGCTCGAAGTGTATGAGGCGCGAAATGTTCAAAGTTTCAATTATTACAATGTAAAAGGGGTCTTCAAGCCCTCGATCGCGTTAAGTGTTGAGAATTTCAAATTTGGAATTGCTTTCACAACACCTTCATTTAACATGTTTGGAAAGGGAAAAGCGTTCCGTGAAATATCCTACATCAATTTTGCGGATATATCCAATGCCATTGATGTCGATGTTCAGATCGTGGATCGCGTGGATGGTTTCAAGGTGGTGCATAAAGAAAACGGATCCCTGGCTTTTGGTGTGAGTTGGAGACTCGGTAAGAAGGCCTGGCTGCATTTCACCAATGAGACCTTTTTCGGAGGAAAGAAATACTACATTTTTGATGTGGATGAAAAACCAAGTATTTATCCGGATGTTTTCACCGAAGAGCAGTTGGAGGGACTATTGCTTGGCGGGCAGAATTTCCTGTCGCTGACGGAGAAAACGGATGCCCGGACGAATATGGGGTTGGGACTGGAAACACAAATTGCGAAGCGTTGGGAAATGTACCTCGGTGCACGGACAGATTTTCTTTACAACCAGATTCCGGATGATGATGCGAACGTGATGCGCGTGGAAACAAGTAAGTGGCAATTGGTGCACTTTTCGCTTGGATTTATGCATCTCACGAGGAAGAACAAGCGGTACACGGCTGGACTCGAATACGGTGCAGCTCCACGAAATTTCATGAACTATACGGACAATACCACATCCAATTCATTCAAACTTTTGCTGGAAATTGAGGTAGGAAAAGCACCTGCCGGTCAATAATTACGGTAGTCGTTCCAAAGTTGACTTCTGACACCGACCACAAGTGTATAGCGGGTCGCATTGTCGTGGGTGGAATAATCAAAATGATTTTCAACAAAGGCATTCAGGCGTCCGTGCTTCAGTAATTCGTAAACTACAGTAAGAACTGTTTTGGTTCCGTTGAATTGTTGCCCCTGTCCGATATAATGTCCGTACTCGTATGGGCGTAGCGTGTAAGGTTTATATACGTCGCTACCATAACTGAAGCCACCTGTATCTGCACCACGGACAAAGTAATTGGAGAAAAGCTTCCCGGACCATTTTCCGTATTGCCACTTAAATTCCGCCAGGATTTCCATAAAATTGGCCCCGTACGGATGTGCCAGCACACTGCCCTGGTTGCCGTAGTTGATCTCTTCGGAGAGGTGAGCGTAGGTGTATGGTCGCACAAAATTGTATTCCAAACGATAGAAGAAACGATGCTGACCGGAAGAAAAGCGTCCTTTGAATCCGAATTGACCACCGAATTTGTTTGCCCACCACTTGCTATGCGCGCGAATCTCGGCCAGGTAAAATTCATCCAGGATAAACTGACCGTAGAACATGTGTTCTTTGTAACGAGCCGAAAGAAGCAAACCGAGTAACACGTTGTCTGATGAACCGAGGGAGTATTCCTGTGGCCGGAAGAACACGAACGGGTTCAGGTATTCAGCGTCAAAACCACGATTGACGGCCGTATCTTTCGGCTGGAAAACGACGGTTTCAAACAGTCCGATATTTAACCATTTTGCGGCGTTGAAAGACAGGTGGTGGCTGGATGCAAACTTGCCTTCCCAACGATTGTTATCCCATTCACGAAGAAACTGATAAAGGATGGAGTATTCCACACGCCAAAAACGCATACGGATCTGCCCGAACGGATAGGATGTTCCGTAGTCGCTGAGCAATAATGAGCGACAACCTTCCCCCACAAACTGATGATCCAGTCCCGCCTGAAAATTGAAGACATGATTCGGTGTATAAGAGACTCTTCCGCGGAGATCGGTATACAGGATCATGCTGCCCAACGAATCTCGTAAATAGGTTTTCGGCCCGTAGAAATTTCCGGTCTGATTCACTCCTTCGATTCCGGCCAGTCGGAAATGCCATTTGTCTTTCACGAGGGCATTTAATTCCACTCCAAGTCCCGTTTTAAATCCACTGGTAGTGTTCTGGAAATAATGTAGGTCTCCTAGCGCAGAAGCCCGAAAATAGGAACCGCTTTTGCCAAGACGGTCCGCTTGTCGAACAAAGGGGCGCAGACTGGTATGATTTTTTACGGACGGGGCTGCGACCGAATCCGAAGGCATTTCCTCATACAAATAACCGACCTCTCCCTGTGCGTGCGATTGAGCAAGCCATAAAAAGCAATATGTGATCAACAACAAACGCATCAGAAATCACGGTAATGGTTAATAAATCCGGTCCGTAGCCCAACACTCACAAAATTGGTGTTAAGGTCGTCTCCTGAGGCCTGACGGTAGGTCCAGCTTCCAAAAAAGGTGAGGTTCATTTTACGATTGAAGCGGTAACCCAGTTCAACGTTGGTATAAAAAATATTTCCGAAAGCACGCTCGATGTCACGATACACCGGTAATAAGGCCACCGAAGAATGATCCTGCAACAGGTAGTAGATCAGGGATACGTCTGCATATACACGTTTGAGCTCGTAATTGCTTCGCAACACGAATTCCTGGAAGCCATTCCCTTTCGGGTGAGCGAGCGGCAGGTTGTAGTGCACTAAATTTAGTCGTCGATTGTCGGCTTCATACATCCGTGGAGCCACATAGTTGTATTCAACCTGAAGCATAAAATCTTTGAGACCGAAATAATTGTAGCCGCGATAACCAAGCTGAAAGGCGATTTTACTGCTGTTGTAATCGAAGATGGCAAACTGACCGTAAGCCCGATGATGTTCCGCAATCTGGTAGGCGATGTTGAGTCCAAGCAGAGAGGTTACTTCATTTTTTCCTTTGAGCAACAAGCCGGAAAGAACAGGAACCGGATTGTAGTACAGAGGATGCGAATAATGACTGGTCAGTGAATCTCCACGGTTCCAGGTGCCGCTTTCAAAAAGACTGATATTCAGGTTCTGCAGAGGTTTGTATGTCAGATAATTTACGGAATATCCTTTGGCTTCATAATAGGCTTCCACCGAACCGGTTAATGGTCTGCGCAGGAGATTCATATGGCGTGCCCGATGGTATACAAAGTTGAATTTTTGCCCGATCTTCCAGTCGAGACGAAAGTAAGGCGCACTGTATGAATTATCCGATAACAGCAAGGAACGGTATCCATCACCAACAAACTGGGAGTTATTGCCGGCCGTGATACGCAGCCACTTGAAGGGTTTGTAAACGAAATAACCAACTGCAAAGGCATAGTCAAAGCCATCACCTTTAAAGTCTTTGGTACGACCGCCACCTGGAATAACGGCATTTTGCGTCTGGTAAGTACTGTCATTCATCGGGTACATTTCACCAACAGAGCGGTAATAGGCAGATTCGTACTGGGTGTAGCGCCCCTGATTCTCATAGAGGGAAGTGGAGAATGAAAAATTCCTGAAGAGGTTTCCTTCTACATGAAGTCCACGCGTATTCTGGTAAAGGGTTCGGCTAACCGTATCGGCGAGGTCTTTCCCATAAGCGAAATCAATGGCCGGCGAGATCTTGAGGTAATAGTCGTCGCCCCTTAGTTCAAACAGGTACTTCTGGAAAAGCACATGAGTAAAATCGTAGTATTGGGGCGTTGAATCATTGATCACCGGAATCAGCGAATAATCACTCTCACAGGCAGGCAGAAAAGATCCCTCATTGTACGGTTGACTTCGTTTGTTAGCGAAGAGCTGGTCTTTGTAAAATGAATGAAGTGGAATGAGACTTTGCTGTCCCAGACTTTGGAAACATACAAAAAGCAATCCTATGAGACAGACCTTCTTCATGCAATATTCGACACCTGATTATTCGGAAGACCGGCAATCCTCCACTCTACAACAGGTAGCATAGAAACCTCAATAGCAGCAGTGGTAGCAGTGAGATAAATGTTAGGTAACTCCTTGCGCTTCATGTGGCTCAAAGGTACGAAAAACAAGATTCGGATGAATGCACAAAAAAGGCCGCTAATTACAGCGGCCTTTTGCGAAGAATTAATGGCGTATGATCAACTTATGTTTCAAAACACGATCGCCTTCCAGTTCCATGCGCACGAAGTACATTCCGTTATCGAGTGCGTTAACATCCATTGTGGATGGAAGATTCACATGTGAGGAATATACCAGTCTTCCGGAAGCGTCTTCCAGGTAAAGAACTCCCTGACCAATCTCCTCTCCGGAAAATGTCACCATTGACTGAGCAGGATTCGGTGCAATCGTTAATCGCTCGGTGGATTTATTCTCGATCCCAAGGGAATTGCATACCCGCAGGTCTACCGAGTCCACGTAGTTTACGCTATCCGTGGAAATGTAATAGCGGTATTCGGCGCATCCTGCTCCGGGAGAGCTGACATACGTTGAAAGTATTCCGGATCCGCTAACAGGAACGTTGACATTCATGGAATGCTGCCATATGTCCGGAACCTTGTCGTAGCAATTGCCGATCATTCCTAAAAGACCCCAACAGAAATAGTTGTCCCATCCGGCAGGTTGGGAAAGGACCCTTCGGGTAACCACCCAGGGTTGTTCCACATTGGATTCGTTGTTGACCACGAAATCGACCATGTGTTGATCATTGACAGGACTTGTCAACGATACGATATAGGCAGTGCCTGATATGTCCGTTGTTTGCCCGTACTCGTTAATCGAGATGACCTGTGCCGACACACTGATGTAGAAGCAGGAAAGGATGCCGGTAATAATCAATTGTTTCATGGGTATAACATTTAAAGTTCGCATGAACAAGTTATGGAAATAATCTGCGCCTCTGACATATCCGGAAGCACGCCGAAAACGCTGAAACTTCAATAATTACCAAAAGAAATCCCTTAAAAATAACAGATTGCCGTCGTCTGAACAAAAATAGGAATTCAAGGACTTGTGTTCGTTTGCTAAACAGAGGGGCACAAAAAAACCGGCAGGATTTCCTGCCGGTTCCATGAAGTATCAATATTCTTAGTGACGAACAATCACTTTTCGCGTAACAGCCTTCACTCCTTCAGCGTCGATCATCACGAAGTAAACTCCGTTACGGAAACGCGTTACGTCAATTGTTTTCTTACCAGAGAATGTCTTTTCATCCATCACTACATTTCCAAGTACATCCACAATGCGAACGGTCGCTTCTCCCACACCATTTGCAGAGATAGAAATGTATTCTGAAGCAGGGTTTGGAGCCACGTTCACAGAAAGTGTTGGCTTTTCGTCAATCCCCAGAACGCTTGTTACGATCAGGTCAACAGAATCAAGGAAAGTCTGTCCGTCAGTTGAAACATAGTAACGATAAGTTGCGGTTCCGGCAGTCGAACATGTTACATACGTAGAAAGACGTCCTGAACTGTCTGCAAGAATACCTTCCGCATTTGAAGACCAGGTGTCGTTCGCATTGTAGGTGTAACAGTTTCCGATTGCACCGTTCAACCCCCAGCAAAGGTAGTTTTCCCATCCTGCAGGATTGTTAATATGACGACGGGTAACCATCCAGTTTTGAGAGGAACCGGTTCCGTTGTGTACAATAAAATCTACAATGTGCTCATCACTTACGGCTGTAGTGAGCTGGTGTGAATGGGATTGACCCGAGAGGTCTGTAGAGCTCCCATCGAGCGTAATGGTGATCTGAGCGAACCCTGAACTAACCAAAAATGCAGATGCAAGGGAGAGTAAAATTTTCTTCATAAATATCGTTTTTGTGCCGTAGTTGCTAACAAATATAATTAATTAGATCAATACGAATCAAGTCGATTACAAGGATTGCGCCAAAATTCCTTAAAAAAAGGAATAGAAGTATTGTAATCCTACTGACCACGTCGATCATGCGATTGAAGGTCTGGACAGGATTTTATTGAAAACTTAGGATTTCAAGAGTTTTCGGGATGTTTTGGGGAAGCCTAGTTTAAAAATGCGTTACATTTGAGTTGGCAAGATTTTTGAAAATCTGCACGGAAATCAAAAACTGATAAAACCATGATGAAGAAATTAGCAGTGCTTTTTGCAGGGATATTAATCACGACTGCAGTTGCAGCACAGGAAGAGCATACCGGATTGTTGAGTAAAAAGGTTCCTTCTGTTCAATTGAAGGATATGAACGGGAATGATGTGGATACCGGAAACCTGGGTTTTGACGGCCCCGTAGTGATCAGCTTCTGGGCAACATGGTGTTCCCCATGCAAGCGTGAGTTGAATACGATTCATGATGAATATGTGGATTGGCAGGAAGAAACCGGCGTAAATCTGATCGCGGTTTCGATTGACGACGAGAAAACAAAGAACTCTGTTCCTATGTATGTGAACGGGAAAGGATGGGATTACCTGGTGCTGATGGACCCGAACTGGGATTTCAAACGCGCGATGGGTGTAAATAATGTACCGCATACTTTCCTGCTCGACAAGGATGGTAACATTGTTTATTCGCACAACAACTATGCTCCGGGAGACGAGGAGACACTTTACGAAGAAATTTTAAAACTCACCCAAAAGTAATAGCGGGGAGACCGAACTACACTTATGAGAAAATTAGCGGTCTGTGTTTTCACAGCGGCGGTATCACTGGCAGGATACGGTCAAAATACGTTGAATATTACCGGTAACGCGGAAACAAACTTTCAGTACCTCAACGCGGATACGATCATTGAGGCGAATCAGCCTTCTCAGAAAGGCTTGCTGAATTCGTACATGAACGTGTTTGCAACCTACGGGAATTTTAAGGCGGGATTAAGGGTTGAATCTTATTTGCCCCGAACGCTGGGTTACCCGAACCGTTTTGACGGGACCGGGATCGGAATGGGGTATGTAGGATACCAGAACAATTTCATAGATATCACACTTGGCTCTTTCTACGAGCAGTTCGGATCGGGGATGGCATTGCGTACGTATGAAAACCGCTCGCTTGGATATGATAACCTCCTGAACGGTGCCCGCATCATTGTACGACCGCTGAAAGGAGTTACGTTGAAAGGTGTGTATGGCTATCAGCGCTATTCTTTTGAAAGTGGACGGATCGTACACAGTGCCGGAATCGTTCGCGGTTTCGACGGACAGGTAAGCATCAACGATTTGTTCAAAGGGTTGGCCGATAAGCGATTGAAGGTCACATTGGGCGGTTCGTTTGTGAGCAAGTACCAGGAAGATGACCGGGAAGATCTGATACTACCGCAAAATGTCGGGGCTTACGGAGGTCGTCTCGCTCTCGCCTATAACGCACCGAAAAGTCGTTTTACGCTTGACGGGGAATACATTGTTAAGGAACAGGATCCTTCAGCAGATAACGGGTATATCTACAATTACGGTCACGCCGCATTGTTCAATGCCGGATATACGCGCAAAGGTCTTGGAATCCTGCTTTCGGCAAAATCGGTGGACAATATGAGTTATCGTTCGGATCGCACTGCGGCGATTTCGGATTTGCTGATCAATTATCTGCCTGCACTGAACAAAACGCACACGTACAATCTTGTAGCTTCGCTCTATCCGTGGGCAACGCAACCGGTAGGAGAAATGTCTTACCAGGCTGAGGTACTGTACACGATTCCGAAAGGAACTGTCCTCGGTGGAAAATACGGTACATCTATCAACGTAAACTTCTCCACTTCGTATGCACCGATCCGACGTGGAGTAGACTCCGTTTCGGAAGCGCATCTGGTGACGTATAAGACCAATTTACTGGACAAGAGCAATTACAAGTACTGGCAGGATTTCAATGTCAATATTTACCGTAAGTTCTCCAAGAACCTGAACATTCGTCTGAGTTATTTCAACATTTCGATGAATAACGACGTTAATAAGATAACGGACGATGCGCACGGAATCATCCAATCCAATGTTGGAGTACTTGAAGTCGGCTACAAATTCAACAAGAAACATTCAATCCGCGTCGAATTGCAGGGACTGGTGATCAACAAGGTGCATGAAGAAGTGGATGGAGAAGAGGTTGAGGCCCTGAACGATAAGGGGAACTGGATTACCGGATTGATCGAGTACAATGTTTCTCCGCACTGGTACTTTAGCATCATGGATCAGTACAACATGAAAGGCTCAACGCCATCCGTAGCAGAGTTGCATGGAAAGGCGACGGCGGTACATTACTACTACGCTTCTTTCGGATATATTTTGGAAGCAACGCGGATTTCAGTGGGGTATGGCCGTCAGCGCCAGGGCTTGTTCTGCGTGGGAGGTGTATGTCGGTTTGTTCCGGCATCGAATGGTTTAACAATATCTGTGACACACAGTTTTTAATAGATGATTATGAAACGATTTGCGGCTTTACTGTTAATGGGATCACTCGGGCTTGCGGCCTGTGATCATGTGGACAATCCGTTTCCTGAAGTTATTTCCACAGAGTTGGATTATTCGTTGTTTCCCGGGGGAGATTCGGTAGCGTATGCAACCACCGAATGGCCAACCTTCACACCGAATACAAATACACTGCGCAATTTGCTGATCGAGGATTTTACAGGGCATAAGTGCATCTATTGTCCGCCCGCTGCTGATACTGCGCATGCCTTGATCGAAGAACATCCGGGAAGGGTTTTTGCGACGGCTATTCATGCAGGACCAGGAAATGGAAGCACTCCTGCAGTACCTGGAAGCTTTCAGACAACAGATGCCGAATTCACATTGGTGCTGTACAATCAGGAAGGTCTTGAGATCGGAAGTTATTTCGGCAGCCAACCTGGAACTGCTTTCATCGCCAACCCGTCCGGTAACGTGAGCCGAATTAGCACTTCCGGACAGATCTTTTCGAATCCAAGTGGATGGCGTCCTGTTGTGAATGCAAATTTGAATTCTGCACTGAAAGTGAATCTGCAATCGCATGTGAATTATTATCCGTCGACGCGTGGCGTTTTCCTTCACACGGAGATCGATGTGCTGGATACCGGTCTCAATACAGATGATCTGTACACGGTCGTTTACCTGGTGGAAGATTCCATCATCGGCAAGCAGAAAATGCCGCCGCCGGCACCAACGAACGATAACTACGTGCACCGCGATGTGATGCGGGCATGTATCAGCAGTTCATGGAAGGGCCGCCAGTTGACCGATACGCAGCTGGATAACGGGAAATATTACTTCAATTACAGTTACCAGTTACCGACTGAATATACGGCATCGAATATGCACTTTCTGATCTATGTACGCGATAATGCGACCGATGAAATTTATCAGGTGATAAAACAGGAAATCGAGTAAAAAGCTGAAAATAAATTTGTTAAAAACGCCCATCGATCTTAGATCAGATGGGCGTTTTAATTTTTTAACACATTCACCAACACTAAAACCACCGGGAAATCGTTATATTCAAGTTCTCAAACCACAACATTATGCTTGAATTCACAAAGAAAATTCTCCGGGGGGTCAGCTTCGACGCTCAGCTTTTTCAAAAGGAATTGAACAAAGCGTTGAGGTGGATCACCGATGCTGAGGAGATCAAGAAATTTCAGGAATGGTGCATTACGGAATTCGGGGCTAAATACCCCGGAATCATTAGAAAAGCTTTTGCACAAGTAACAACAGCTAAAAGTTAAAATTGAGGGGTGCTTCGGCGCCCCTTTTTTATTTCCCGTTTTTTTATCAGTATTTTCAGCCTGAAATCGAGACGGGCTTGAATATCTTACGACTTCTTTCTGCACAGCAATGGTTAAAGAACGGTTTGATCCTGATTCCGGCCGTATTTGCCGTTTCGGATTGGAGTTGGCCACTCATTCTGCAACTGGGCATTGGGATTGCCGGGTTTTCGCTCCTCGCATCGGCGGTGTACATCAATAACGATGTTCTGGACCGGGAACTTGACCGCTTGCATCCGGTTAAAAAGCATCGCATTGTAGCTTCGGGGAAAGTACAGCCCAACGTTGCCCGTTTTGTTGCCGGACTTTTCTTTGCCGGTGGGACCGCAGTTCTTTTCCTGCTTTCCATTCCGGTTGGGATTGCCGGCCTCATCTATGTGGTGATTAACTTGTTCTATTCGCTGGTGGGAAAGCACATTCCGGTCGTGGACATCCTCTGTATTATTCCAGGCTATCTGATCCGGTTATGGATCGGTGGTGAAATAGCCGGAGCTCCTTTGAGTGTCTGGGTGATCATCGTGGTATGCTTGCTGGCGTATTACCTGGTGCTGATCAAACGCTACGGTGATGTGGAGGTGTATCGAAACACGGGAAAACTTACACGCAAAACAGTCGGGTTCTATGAACGGTTGCCGTTGAAATTGATCACTCTCGTTTCTATTCACGTAATTGCAGTGGTTTACCTGCTTTACATTGTTGTTGTGTTTGACTTCTCCAAAGGAACACCGGCCTGGTTCGCGATGGCAACGATACCTCTGGTTTATGTGTTGTTGTACCGCTATAACAAACACTCTCTCGAAAAAGCAGGTGAGGATCCGATCACATTGCTACTAAATGACTATGTAAACCTGAGCGTGCTGTGTATAAGCCTCGCTTTACTGCTTTATACCCTTTACCGCACATGAAACTCACTAACTGGAATGGAAATCCGCGGCTGAAAAATGTCGATCTCCATTACTTCAAAACGGAAGAATCACTGGTGCCCGGGATTTGCCTTCGTGGGAATGGCAGAAGCTACGGTGATGCCTCACTTGATCAGCGCGTGCTGTCGATGCTTTCTTGTCGGGAAATCCTTTCGCTGGATGAAAATGTGGTCCATGTAAGTGCAGGCTATACCCTGGCGGAAGTGCTCGATTTCGTGGTGCCGAAAGGCTTTATCGTTCCCGTAATTCCTGGAACACGGCATGTTACGATCGGTGGAATGATTG
>JBNKYR010000087.1:0-13857 GCA_050300995.1 Crocinitomicaceae bacterium
AGCGTACAACTTGTACATGCGTTCAATTTCCTTACGATCGGGGTTCAGAATCTCGTCGAGTTCACGACGCATGGTATCGGCTTTGTCGGAAATATCGTAGGATCCGATGTCTTTGATCTGCGCACGAATCCTCAATACACAATTGGATGTGTCTATCAGTTCGTTTATTGCCATTCCAACGGTGTTGGAGTTGGTCACGACAGAGCTGTCGATGTAGCGTTTAAGTACGGCGAGCCGACGTCGGTTGGTAACAAGCCTGTATTGCGATGAATCATTGTGATGATAGGCCATGTTCGCCGCCTTGAGGAAATCAACGTACGACACGAACTTGGAGAACAGGGTGTCGGAAGAGTATTTCTTCTGCACGGCATCAATGCGTTCAAGCGTGGATGTTTTTCCAAGACGGCTCGGTTCTTTGTAATCAACCATGATCTCGAAAGGGATCGAGCCACCAAAATTATCCTGCAGGAAGTTAAAATCTTCAAGGATCTGGTGCCCTTCCGGGAGATCTCCGGTAATGTTACCGGTGGCCTCGATGCGCAGAAGTCCTACAATACTCAGGACAACTACCACAACAGTTGCAAAATACACCCAGCCCCGGTGATTCGCCGTAATATCGACCAGTTTGTCCAGCAATCCTACGGCCAGTTTTCGCTCGAGGTGCTTCAGATGGCGTGGTTTCGGTGCGCGCGAAAGGGACAGAATGATCGGAAGGATAGAAATGGAGATCAGGAAAATGAAGATGATATTCATCGCTGCACAAATCCCGAATTCCATCAATTTCGGTGAGTTCGTTGTGACAAAAGTGAGGAAGCCGAGAGCGGTGGTAAAGTTGGTCAGGAAGGTGGCAGTACCGATCTTCTTGATCACACGTGTCAGGGCACGCACCTTATTTCCGTGCTCAAGTATTTCCTGATGATATTTGGTGACAAGGAATATACAGTTCGGTATACCGATCACGATCATCAGCGGAGGAATCAATGCCATAATGATCGTAAGGTTGTAATCGAGCACGCCAATGCTTCCGATAGACCAGATCACCGCTATCGTAACCACAAGGTTACATACGAATACCACGCGCCAAGACCGGAAGAACATGTAAATGAGCAGTGAGGTGACCAAGATCAGCAAGGCAATGGAAACGTACATTTCGTTCATTACCTGCTTTGCGATTACTACCCGAAGATGCGGCATTCCGGCGAAGCGTGCCTTACCGAAGTACTTTTCATAGGAAGAGACCACATCCTCGATATCGAGAATAACATTGGCCTTTTTCTGGTCGGTGATAAAACTTTCGTCGATGCTCACTGTCATCAGCGAAACACGGTCGTCTTTGCTGTAGAGAAGTCCCCGGAAAAGTGGGTTGTTTTTGATCTCGTGTTTGATCGAATCGACTGATTTTTCCTTGAATTTCGTGTCGGAAAAAACCGGATGTGCTTCGAATTTTTGTGCTGCCTCGTTGTTGGAAACCGTAAAAAGCGTGGCTTCTGAGATCACTGATTCTACTCCGTCGAACTTGAGGATCGAGTCTCCCAGTTCCTTCCACTTCAGGAAGTTGGTTTCGGTGTAAAGTGAGTCGGTCTCAATCCCGATGATGAGTGCTCCACCATCTTCCCCGAACATTTCCTTGAACTTATCGAAGTTTACCTTCGCATCCGCATTTTGCGGCAGGAGGATTCCGTACTTGTTATCGAGTTTTAATCCGGAAAACGCAAAATAGCCGAAGAACACGGTCAATAGCGTAAGTACCCCGATAATAATAAATCGGTTACGAAGTATGATATTCGCTATGGTTTGCCACATTTTCCTTGCTGTCTGGCTCTGGATTAAGGCTACAAAAGTAGTGTTTAATAATGAGCACTCAAAGAAATTGGGCGGGCAATCGACAGGCCCGTTTTACGGGATGTTGAATCAGCGAAAATGGTTGATTTGTTTCATTTTCCGCTTTTCAGATCGGAGGGCTGCACGATGTATGCAATAACCGTAAGCAATCGCAAGCAAAGCAAGTGAACAAATTACCCCGATCAGCAATAAAGAAGAGGCGTGATGCGAGTTCAGAAGAAGCAATGCAGTGGCATTCACTGCAAGCAAAATGGCAAAAATCAAACTTAGGAATCGTCTGGAAACTTTCAAGCCAAGTGTTAATTAGTTGGATTGAATATACGTTATTCAGATGTTATTTCCAAAGAAAATTTTGCACAATTTCTTGATTATCAGAAATTTTTCTGATCCAAAATAAGCGCCATTTCGTGCTGTAAAGCTTGTGCGGCCTGTCCTGCTTTTTCAGCAAAATCAAGGCCTTCGGATGCATAAATGATCCCGCGTGACGAGTTCACGAGCAGACCGCAATCCTTGTTCCATCCGTAGTTGGCAACGTCTTCCAATGAACCGCCTTGTGCGCCGACACCCGGTACGAGGAAGAAATGATCCGGTACGAGTTTACGAACTTCACCGATTCCTTCTGCGCGGGTGGCTCCGACAACATACATGAGGTTTTCCGGAGTACCCCATTCCTGGGATCGCTTGAGTACTTTTTTGTAGAGTTCCTCGTTGTGTTCGTCCGTAATGAACTGAAAGTCCAGGGCACCGTAGTTGGATGTCAGTGCCAGAAGAATCACCCATTTGTCAGGATACTCGAGGAACGGGGTCACACTGTCTTCTCCCATGTATGGAGCAACAGTTACCGAATCGGTTCCGAGGTAGTTGAAAAATGTTTCGGCGTAATAGCGCGAGGTGTTTCCGATATCACCGCGTTTGGCATCAGCAATGGTGAAGATGTTGTCCGGAATGTAATCCAGGGTTTTTTTCAACGCTTCCCAGCCTTTCGGACCGTGACATTCATAAAAAGCGATATTCGGTTTATAAGCAACGCAGTAATCACGTGTAGCGTCAATAATCGCTTTGTTGAATTCAAAAATCGGGTCTTCGGTATCCAGAAGGTGCCCGGGAATTTTTTTCAGGTCGGTATCCAGTCCTACGCAAAGAAAGGAGCGTTTCTGCCGGATTTGTGCTATCAGTTCTTTTCGTGTCATTTTCAAGTGTTCTTTCAATTGTCCCATTGAGGGGACTTGCAGGGGTGATTTTGACAGTATATCATATTGGTTGTCACCCCTCTTGATCTCCCCTCAAGCGGAGAAAATATCATGCTTCTGCGCCGCGCAGCTTTTCAGCGTTTTCTGCCATTTTCAACGCATCGATCATTTCCTGGATGTCCCCGTTCATGAAGGCAGACAGGTTGTACATGGTCTTGTTGATACGATGATCGGTAATTCTTCCCTGTGGGTAATTGTAGGTACGGATCTTGGCAGAACGGTCTCCCGTTGATACAAGCGATTTCCGATGCTCTGCTCGTTCGGTCTGGGCTTTTTCCAGTTCGATCTGGTACAGTTTGGAACGCAGCATCGAAATGGCTTTTTCCAGGTTTTTGTGCTGTGAACGGCCTTCCTGACATTCTGCAACTATCCCGGTTGGAATGTGCGTCAGTCGGATTGCTGATTCGGTTTTGTTTACGTGCTGCCCACCCGCACCGGATGCACGATAAGTATCGCGGCGCACATCAGCCATATTCAGTTCGAAATCTACTTCTTCGGCTTCCGGAAGCACGGCTACTGTAATAGCCGAAGTGTGTACGCGTCCCTGTGATTCGGTTTCGGGAACCCGCTGTACACGGTGAACACCTGATTCGAATTTGAGTACACCATATACGCCCGGGCCTTCCACGCTCATCGAAATTTCCTTGTAACCTTTGGTTCCGCCTTCTGTGGAGTTAATGACTTCGTACTGCCACCCTCTTTCCTTGAAGAACATGGTGTACATGCGGAAACAATCTTCCACGAAGATGCAGGCTTCATCACCACCGGTTCCTGCACGAAGTTCCACAATGGCACTTTTCTCATCTTCGGGATCCTTGGGAATCAAGAGGTATTTAATCTCTTCTTCCAGCTCCGGACGGCGTTCTTCCAGTGATTCAATCTCTGCTTTTGCCATTTCACGCATCTCCGGATCTTCTTCTTCTTTCAGTAGTTCCTTCGAGCTTTTAAGATTGTCCAGCAGGTTTTTGTATTCAATATAGGTTTTGTCGATCTCTTCAAGGTCTTTGTATTCCTTGTTCAACTTCACATATCGCTTCATGTCAGCAATAATGTCCGGGTCGACAATGAGTTTGCCAACCTCCACAAAGCGAATGTGGATCGCCTCTAACTTTTGCAGTAAATCGTTCATTTATTGGTAGATGAACTCACCGTAAGGTGAACGGATCGTCAATTGTTTTGTTTCGCTGGCTTCCACGCGACCGACAATGCGTGCTTCGATTCCGAAAGACCCGGAAATTGCAATGATCTTTTCTGCCAGTTCCTGTGGCACGTACAATTCCATGCGATGTCCCATGTTGAAGACCTTGTACATTTCTTTCCAGTCGGTTCCCGATTCGTTTTGGATCAACTCGAAGAGTGGAGGAACAGGGAAAAGGTTATCCTTGATTACATGGACATTGTCCACAAAGTGGAGTACTTTGGTTTGTGCACCACCAGAGCAGTGCACCATTCCATGAATGTCGCTGCGGTGTTCATCAAGAATTTTTTTGATCACGGGTGCATACGTCCGGGTAGGTGATAAAACCAGTTTACCGGCGTTTAGCGGAGCGCCTGTTTCTTCGGTCAGGCCTTTGGTTCCGGAGTAAACGAGGTCATTCGGTACCGACGGATCGAAGCTTTCCGGGTATTTTTCTGCCAGTTCTTTGCGGAAGACATCGTGTCGCGCGGAGGTGAGCCCGTTGCTTCCCATTCCACCGTTGTATTCGTCCTCATAGGTAGCCTGCCCAAAAGACGCGAGGCCAACGATCACATCACCGGGTTGAATGGTGTGATTAGAGATCACATCTTCGCGTTTCATGCGGCAAACCACTGTGGAATCCACAATAATCGTTCGAACAAGATCGCCGACGTCTGCAGTCTCGCCCCCCGTTGAATGAATGCCGATCCCCTGACTGCGGAGGTTTTCCAGCAATTCCTCTGTACCATTGATGATCGCTGAGATCACTTCACCGGGCACAAGATTCTTGTTGCGGCCAATTGTAGAGGAAAGCAAAATATTGTCGGTAGCGCCTACGCAAAGCAGGTCATCGATGTTCATGATCAGCGCGTCCTGTGCAATTCCTTTCCAAACTCCCAGGTCACCTGTTTCTTTCCAGTACATGTAGGCCAGAGAAGACTTGGTGCCTGCGCCGTCAGCATGCATCACAATACAGTAATCTTCGTCACCGCTCAGATGATCTGGAACAATTTTGCAAAATGCTTTGGGAAAGAGCCCTTTATCAACGTTCTTGATTGCGTTGTGCACATCTTCTTTGCCTGCTGAGACTCCCCTGAGATTGTAGCGTGTATCTGCCATAGTACTGCGTGAAGGGCAAAAGTAGTAAATCTGGATGAATGAGGATTAGGTATCAGGCATTGGGAGTTAGCTATTGGCAAGGTTTGGGGTGAGATACGTACTTTTGGTGTATTAAGTATAGATAATAACGATTTGGATTTTCAGTATGAATCAAGAGCAAAACAAGCAAAACGCAATAGCCTTTTACAAAATGTCGTATGAGGGAGATCCGAGAAGGGGGGCACAATTATTTGTAGGTGACGAGTACATTCAGCACAATCCTGGAGTAGGAGATGGAATTGAACCCTTTATTGAATATTTTGAAAAGGCCGGAAAAGAGCATCCCGATAAGAAAATTGAGTTTGTTCGGGCAATCGCGGAAGATGATTTGGTGGCTTTGCACACACATCAGGTATGGCCTGATATCCAGAAGGAATATGTTACAATGGACTTCTTTCGGTTCGATAAGAACGGAAAGATCGTCGAGCATTGGGATGCCATACAGCAGATTCCTGAGACGTCTGCCAATAACAATACAATGTATTGATGCAATAGGGGAAGAAGCGGCTTCTTGATTTGAAATGTTTTACATTCCATTTACATCAATTTACAATTTACTGCCGGAAGATGGCAACGGTCTGCCATAGATTTGGAGAAAATCACAATCAGATCGTTATGAAAAAAAGCATTTTAATTTCGGGGGTCGCGTTGACCGTTAGCCTGGCAACTTTTGGTTACATAAATTGGGTAGACACTGATGTCCGGAACGGTTCAACGGCATCTTGTTCAGGGGAAGAAAAGGATCAACCCAGAGAGGAGGGCTTATACCTGAAGGTTGATACGCGTTTCCTTCAGACTATTACAAAGGAGAACCTGTATAGGGCAACTTCCATTC
This sequence comes from Crocinitomicaceae bacterium, assembly GCA_050300995.1. Lineage (GTDB taxonomy): Bacteria > Bacteroidota > Bacteroidia > Flavobacteriales_D > Crocinitomicaceae > UBA4466. The sequence continues at coordinate 6,263 of JBNKYR010000087.1, forward strand.
TGGATATTCTACCGGCAGAGGCGACCAGTTCGGTGGTGTCTTATGAAACCGTTGCGGTTTCCGTGCTTGATCCGGAAAATCAGATCATCGAAGCGGGTAACAATCCGGTGTTGAACGAGGCGCAATTGAAACTTTTGCGCTCAGCGGATTACTCATCTGATTTTTATGTGGCAGCAGGTTGTTGGCGCAAGGATGCAGAAACGGGGACGTTGAACAAGGATACGATCATCTATTACATTACGGTGGTTCCGGAAAATCAAGCCGTTTATAGCTGCGGAGAGGAAGAATTGCTTCGTTATCTGGACATCAACAGCATGGGGGCCATTTGTTCTGTGAAGAAGGAACCCATGTTTCCGGGCGGCCGGGAAGCACTGCTTGCTTACCTGAAGGCGGAAAGTCTGGGTAAAATGCCTACCCTGGACAAGAATCGGCTTCAGCCCGGTAAGATTGTGTTCACCATTTCAAAAGTCGGCACAGTAAAGAATACCATGCTTGTTTCTACCTCCGGTTATTCGGAAATAGATGAGGTCTATACTCAATTGATCACTGATATGCCCGGGAAATGGGAGTCTGCTACAGATGCAAATGGTGAAAAAGTTGAACAGAAGTTCATCCTTTTCTTCGGGATGGAAGGTTGTTGACGACCAAATCCGCAATGTACTTTGTGCCATTCCGATGCTTGCACGTGGTGCTTTTAGCTGTTATCTCTCCGAAAAAATGCCTACTATTGGGGCCTTAAACGAAACAGCATGGAAAAGCAACTGGCAGAACGAAGTAACGGACAATGTGAATTGTGTGGTTCCACGGAACAACTAAGTGGGTACCTTGTCCCACCTAAAAGTGGGAATTCGGCCGATGATTTCGTCTATGCATGCGGCACCTGTAAGTCACAATTGGAAGGTTCTGCGGACGTGGTTCCGAACCACTGGCGTTGTTTGAATGACAGCATGTGGAGCGAGGTTTCTGCCGTGAAAGTGGTGGCATACCGAATGCTGGACAAGTTGAAAGGAGAAGGCTGGCCAATGGACCTGCTCGATATGATCTACCTGGACGACGAAGAGCTTGCCTGGGCGAAACAGGGAGTTGATTCCGGGGAAGAGGCGATCGTTCACCGCGACAGCAATGGCGCGATATTACAGGCAGGTGATACGGTTACAATTATTAAGGACCTCAATGTGAAAGGAACAAGTCTGGTGGCCAAGCGTGGAACGGCGGTACGAAACATTACGCTCGTGCATGACAATGCCGAACAGATCGAAGGAAGAGTGGAAGGTCAAAAGATCGTGATCCTTACCCAATTCGTTAAGAAGTAGGCCCATCATGATGTGTTTCGAGTTCGCAGAAGCGGATCTCGAAATGTGTCCCGGGTCGACTGAAATCCATACGGATACTTCCCGATAGTTGTTGAACCAGACTGGTGACCAACTGGAGACCAAGTGTATCGGTATCATAAATGTCGGTGTGCTCAGGAATGCCCACTCCGTTATCGCCAATCTTCAATAGAAATTCGTTGCCATCAATGGCTTGCATTTCCAGGTAAACCTCACCGGGAGTATCTCCTTTGATCCCGTGTTTAAGTGAATTGGTGATGAGTTCATTGATCAGCAATCCCAGAGGGATCGAGGTATTGATGTTCAATACAATGTTTCCTACATCCAGATGAACCTTGATGCTGTGCTGATATCCTTTGAATGATTCCACGAGGGAATTGACCAGGGTGTCGAGGTATTCACGGTAGTTGATCCCCGAAAAATCATTGGAGCGGTAGAGCATTTCATGGACCGAAGCCATGGCTTTGATCCGGTTGAGGCTCATCTCGAACACACTTCGCATTTCCTCGTCTTCAATTCCATGTGATTGAAGATTGAGGAGACTGGTGATGATCTGCAGGTTGTTCTTGACGCGGTGATGGATCTCTCTTAGCAATACAGCCTTTTCCCGGTTGGAATGCTGAAGGGCAAGGTTTTCATCAATGATTCGTCGGGTGAGATCGGTGGTACTGAGGAATACACGTTTGTAGGTGTCCTCGTGTCCCTTCACGACTGTCCAACGAAAATGAACGTAACGGATGTTGTTTCCGAAGGTGAGCAATTCCGCATCGAATTCACAACTCGTTCGGTTTTCAGCGATAGCAACCAGTTGTTCGATGGCGTATTCTGCAGATTTTCGGGTCAGCATTTTTCGAAAGCCTTCCAGTACTTCTTCCTTGGAAGATGCTTCGTTCAGTTCAACAACTGCTTGATTGATGTCATTCACGATCAACAGACTGGTGCATTCTTCCAGGCGTTCCGGATTTTCTGTGAAGTAGGTTTTGAAATCGGTGATTCCCTCCGCTTTTTTCTGATCCAGGTATATTTTGATCTGCGAAAAATCTTCGTCCCAAATGGGAACAGGAATATCCTCAAACAGCGAGGTGTAGTTCAGACGATTTTCCTGCAGCTCTTCAGCGTGTCGTCGCGCTTCCGAGATATCGCTCATCATGAGCAGCCATCCGCCGGATGTGCTCTTTAGTTGGATCGGTCGTGCATTGGCAGAAACCCAGACTTCTTTTCCGGTTTTGGAAAGAAGAGGAAGTTCACGGCTTTCTATAGGGGAGGGCGCAATCGGATCGTTCATTTCCGATGGTATTTCAGTTCCATCGGACAGAAATTCGGACAGCGTTCGGTGATGCATTTCCGAAGGCGGATATCCGAGAAGTTCGGTGATTTTGGTGTTCACATAGACCGTTAGAAGCTGCTTGTCAAGCACCCAAATGCCTTCATTTGCCGTGTCGGCAATGAGTTTATACAATTCAGGCTCATGGGTAAAAAGATCGCCGGTCATGTGTACGTAGGTAAATTGCTGATCGCTGCAAAACTACGAAAAGAATAGGAGCCGTCATGAAGGGTTTGCCCCTCTGTATAGCCGATGCTTGTAATCCTGCGTTAGTTCTGCAACGACTTTTCAGCTTCACGGTAACGGGCATATTCATCTTGCATTTCCAATGTAATGGTGATTTGTTTTAACGCCCTGATCGCCGAGAGGTCATCCGGTTGAAGTTCATACACTTTCTTAAAGAGTGGATAGGCCTTTTTCATCTCTCCGTTCATCTGATCATTCAGTCGGGAATATTCAGTGTCATTTTCCGTATTGACCATTATTTCGTTGATGTCTTTGGCTTTGTTCACGTGTATTGCTCCCGCATTGAAGAGTGCGGTGATGTTATTCGGATCTTTGTCCAAAACGGCCTGGTATTGAACAAGGGCTTTGTCTACATCCACACGCTCCAAAAGAGAAGCGTAGGCCACATGTACGATCAGATTTTCCGGGTTTTGTTTGATTGCCTGTTCGAAGCGGGTAATGGCATCCTGCAGTTTGTCAGGAGCATTCAGGTAAATATCCAGTTCAAAGGCTTTCATGTCCTGCATTGCCTGCGCATATACCTTAGCAGCGGCTTCCTGCGCTTCATCTCTACTGGCGGGCAGACGCTTGTATTCTTCGTCCATCAGATGCATTCCATCCTGCAACGATTTAAGAGCGGCATCAATATCCCCGTTTTTGTAGCGCTCCAACAGGGCTTTCCGATAAAATACATAACCGATGTAAAAATCAGGACTGACAGGTTTGTCGTTTTTGTAGAGGCTGATCGCTTTTCCGAAGTATGTTTCCGCTCTTACCGAGTCGCCCGTGTTCAGGTGAGCCTGTGCGGCAAGGTCGTAAGCCATGTACCCGTTCTGTTTGATAAGTGCATCGTTGACCTGAACAGCGGCTTCTAAATAGGGAATGGCTTCCTTGTCCATTCCGCCATTGATGTAATTCATTCCAATGGACAGAAGTCCCTGATGCAAGGTTTGAGCATTTCCAGCAATGAGACGGGAATGCTTCCCTCCGGGATCTTTCTTTTCGGCTTCGATAAAGTATTCGGCGACCTTCGGGTAGGTCTCTGCATATTTGTTGATTTTATCCACATCCTTTTCCTGGACGGCCTGTGCAAACAGTTGCATCAACGATTTTCCTTTGTAATAAAGGGCTTTGGCAATGTCATCGTTGTCCAGTCCCGGGGTCTTTAATCCTTCGTCTAGTTTTTCAACGGCTGATTCATAGTTTCCCTGATTGAATTCAACAACCCCTGCGGTAATCTTCGATTTCTGGGCAGGAAGAGAAGTTGAGAGGAAGATCAGCAAAAGTGAGAGGGTAGATTTCAGTCGGCTCATTGTCAGCGGTTTTTGCAGATCAAAAATAGTGATTAATCTTCTTTGGACAGGATTTTCCGGACGAGTTCCATCAGTTGAAGTTGCTCGGCCAGATGCCCGTGTTGCGTTTCGATGTTCAGATAGGCAATATCGTGCATGCCGCAGTATACGCTTAACGATCCGTCATCGACAAAGTTACGGTTGTCCTGAAGGATCACGTTGATTTTCAATTTCTTCAGTTGGTGAAAAATACCGGCGTCCGTGGTATAGATGAAATCATCAGGGTCCATGTCCGGATTTACATAGACCTCTTCCGTGTTTACTGCTTCGTCACCTCCGGGCAGGTAGCTCAGAATCGAATAGTTGTCCGGTGTATTGTTGTGCATGGCTATCAGGTAGCGATAACCTTTGAGTTGTCGGATCAATCGCTGTGAGAATTTCCGGATCGTTTGCTGGGCACTTTCTGACCATTCGCCGCCGTCTTCCAGTGTCTTCCGTAGTCCTGTATGCGTAAAAATGCGGTTCGGATCGATCGAATAAGGAATGCTGTTCAGTTCGAAACTGATCCTTCGTTCGCCATTGTGATGCAGGAAGAGGTAGTTGATACGACGATCGGCGGCAAATTTACGGAGGGCTTCAATACTGGTTTGCTCGTCTTCATGCACATTGATAAAGGCGCAAAGAGAGTCGCTGGTTCCTGTATATTTACTCACCTCAACGGTTTGCTCTCCGCATGAAAGGGAGATTTTTTCCTGAAAAGGTTGTTGTCGCGAAAGACGATTGCAGGAAAAGAACAGAAAGAAGATCGCCGGGATCAGCCACGGAAGATGGTTCTTTCCTGAAACAGAGGCTTTCATCCCCGGTAAGATACCAAATAATGCAATTCGGTTCGGGTATATACGGGAAAAGTGGCCATGAAGCCACTCTTCCCTGTTTTCGGTTAGGTTACTCTTCATTCACAGGAGCAATTTTCGTAAGGTATTGCAGTCCGTTCGAATTGATAGCAGTCTCGAAAGCCTCGGCCCCGTCCATGCTCCCGAAAACACCGAGCAGTAAATTCGAATCACCAACTTTTGTCTCCAGATCGATGGCAGGTAGACCGAGTGCTTCGAGCTCTTTGTTAATGATCGCAGCTTCTTTGTCGCGATCTTCTTTCTTGTTGAATCCATTGAAGTAATAGACACCAAATCCGTTGCCGGCAGTCCGTTCGATCGTAAAGCGGCTTTGAACTGCGCCTTTCATGTCCAGGTTAATCACCGAATAGTCTTCGGACAACATGTATACGTTTTTTCCATCAAAAGCGAAATCGACAGTGTAACTGAATTCGTAATCTTCCCGGGCGTCGAAGGTGAGGATCGAGCCGTCAGCACAATTGAGCACAATTCCGCTTTTTGTGCCGGCGAGAAAAAGATATTGACCGGTCGGATCACTTGCCGAAGCGTACGTGAAGGATGCTTCCTTAGGCTCTACAGGGGTGGCTTTCCCTTCCGGATCCACTACCAGCAACATGTCCCAGCAACCCAGATAGTAGTTGTTTCCGAACTTCGATGCGTTAAAATCAAAGGAATTGGAGGTGGTGTACGGAAGAACGGTCTTGAGTTTTTCGCTTTTGGTTTTGAGATCGTATACGGCAAAACCGGCTCCTTTTCCGTCTTCCTGCTGTTCGGTGTAGGCTGAGTTGAAGGCACTGTAACCGTCTTGTTTTGCTACTTTTTTGACGATCAGGGAAGCTTCGTTTTCGATCTCCATGCTTTTGCCCAGGATCAGCAACTCCGAAAAATCACTGCTGTATCCGTAGTCGAGGGCATCAAAGCCGGGTTGATAACTGCCAATTTTCGATCCGTCAGCAGCGCTGTAGATGTGGATGTTCTCACCGTACCAATCAATGTCGACAATAAACGGAGCTTTTTCGACGAGGCGTACGTGACCGACATCAAAAGTTTTGCGATCCTCACCGGAGTCTGGATTGACAAAGTGAATTTTGTCTCCGTCGTAAATGATCAGTTGTTTTCCTTCCGGATCAAATTGCATGTCCATGACATTATGATCCAGTTCGAATTGCCGGAGCGTATTTCCTGTTTTGGCATCAACAACCATCAGGATGTGGAATTCTCCACCAATGAACAGTTCATCTGTTCCCGGACGCTTACAAATGGATTGCAGGTCGTTTTCAAAGGCATTGGAAGTATTCATCAGCCCCAGAATGAATAGCGCAAACGTCAGAATTCTTGTATACATGATTTCCAGTTTTTAGTGGATTAATTTCCTCCAAAAATGGCTTTCAGATCGTTTACATCGCGTACGGCATTGCTCTTTCCCATCGGGGCGATATCGGCTGTTGTTTTCACCTTCACATGGATCGGCTCACAGATCGTGATCACGTTCTCGTCGTAGACCGGAACGTTACGGTAAGCATGCTCACTTTCCACCCATTCCTGATTGTATCCGATGATCTTGTATGTGTAGGCTGAAATAGTCAGGTCGTATTCATCGACCTCCGTATTTACGGAATAGTCCATACCCTTGCGGGAAAGGATGAATGCAGCGCCCATTGTTTCTTTGTGGATCTGTAACAAAAAATGACCGTTACCGTTTGTCGCATCCATTGCATAGTCCATGATTCGTGGATAGATCGCTCGGTTTCCGCTGATACGTGAACATTCATGAGAAACCCTGTTGAATTCTTCCACGCTCAGGGTCATGGTGCCTTCAGCGGAAACACCATTCCGTTTAACGTAAATGGTGAAGCCATCTACGTTTTTCAGAAGATCAGGATTCACGCTGAAATCAAGGGCAATTGTGTTTACGTTTTTCCCATTGATTTCTTTCACGTTCTCCACTTTCTTGTCCGGAGCGTCTTTTGTTTTAATGTATACCTGCACATCTTTTTGTGCGTAGGTAAAAGTTGAGCTTACAAGGGCCGCACACAGGCCAATTGTTTTCATGTACTTTTTCATCGTAATTGTTTTTAGTGATTCGAATTTTACAGGACAAATTTCCTGTGAAAGCCACTCTTTTTTGTCGTTCAAAAGGATGATTTTGTCATTCTTTTTTAAATAGTACAAAAGGATTTGTTTTGATTTTCAATGGTTTACTGTGAGGCTCTGAAATTCATAGAATTTGGATAGATTTGTCCCGTACAATCAACCACTGATTCGTGAAGCACAGTTGGCTCCTTCTTTTTTTGATCATTTCTGGCTACGGATTCGGACAAAAAGCCGCACTTGAAAGCGCTAAAGTCCGGGTAGATTCCCTCTTCTTTTCGAATCAGGTAGAGGGCCTGGAGCTCTCGGAAAAAATGCTCTCGCCGGCATTCGACTCGAAGGACACATTTTACATCGCATATTTCCTGGATCAGGCCGGCGAACTCAACCGCATGTTAGGGAACTACGATAGAGCCATTGAGCAGATCAGTTTGTGCCT
>JBNKYR010000088.1:0-13684 GCA_050300995.1 Crocinitomicaceae bacterium
TTCACCTGTATCCTCCCTTTTTCATACCTTTGAGGTCAAGCCAACCAAAAGTATTTATAAACGCTATGTTCTGACAATGAACTTCATTCGAGTTTTCATTGCTGTCATACTTATCACCTCAACAACGACAGCAAATGCGCAATCTCCTTTTATTATTGGCAATCCGGGTATTGATGAGTCGGCTTCCTCCGTTACCCTGGACAATGCCGGCAACATCTACCTTGCCGGAAATTCCGGCAATGATGGGCTCATGCTCTGCAAAGATCCTGCGGGGAATATTCTCTGGGCAACCACCTTTGAACACATTGTCGGAACAAATTTGACCGTCTATCCCATGTTTATAGACGTTGTTGGCGACACCTTGTTCGGGTGCGGAACCATCTCAAACAGTGGCGTGATCGGAACAATTATCTTTTGCGCAGACAAGAATACCGGTACTTTTTTCTGGTCCAAACAGGAAACGTCAAGCCAGGTATATTTTACTGCTATGCGTTACGCAAATGGAAAATTTTATCTGGGCGGATCAAAGGCTGGCAGTGGTTCCACCTATGACATTAAAGTCATGTGCCTGAAGGCCTCGGATGGAGCTGTCGTTTGGCAAAACAACGGATTGGGACTGAAATTCCAAACGTACATGACCGACTATCTGGACGATGCCCATGGAATGACTGAAGTGGTCAATGGAAGGTTTTACATGACCGGAAGATCCTACGTTCAGGGCAGTCCACCAAACATGCGCCCGCTGTTGATCGGCTATGACACCACCGGAGCACTGATCCTTCAGAAGTACCTCACTGTCCCGGAAACAACTCCGAACTATCGGTTTTATGGCAAAAACATTACGTTTGACGGGACCGATTCTCTTGTAATCGTTTTTCACGGAGACGACAACTGTAGTGGTTCATGTATGGATTTCCAGATCGGCATGACCAAAACGGACCTCAATGGAAATGTTGAATTCACGCGGCTGTATGATATTCCCGGTTCTACCCTCGAAAAAGTAAAATCGATCAACGTTACAAACGATGCCTATGTGCTCGCCGGAGAAGTGAATTCGGGATCCGCCAACACCTCAGTTATCCTGATGAAAACATCTAAAAATGGTGTTTTGCAGATTGCCAAAGAGCTGGATAATCCTTCGGGCGGATTGAACATCTACCTCAATGTTCTTCCGAATTCAGGAAATTCAAAATTCCAAAATGGATATCACTACTTTGCCGGAGGAATTCACTCAGGCAATCCGTCCATGCGTGATATGATCGTTATCCAGGTAGATGAAAACCTCAACAATAACCTGCTTTGCCTGAACACAACTGTTCCGACAGTGATCCCTACCGTAATCCCTCCCTATTCATCCGATCTGATACCTGTCGCAAAATCTATTCCCATCAACCCTCAACCCAGCCTTGTGCAGCAAGCCACGAGTTTCGTCAATAATTGCCTCAACGACTTTTCCTATCAGTACCAGAATTTCTGTGATTCAACGATTGTGACAGCCACTTCAGCATCCGGAGCCAACCTGACGATCAACTGGGGAACCATGGGCAGTGGAAACACGATGACCTTTCCGAATGACACCACAATTGTCGTAGAGTTTTCGAATTCAGCCATCTGTTGTCTGCTGTATGATACCGTGCCTGTAGCGATCACCAATCCTCAGCCTGTCGTGACCGACATCATGGACATTGATACGTGCTTCAGTGGATCAGCCATAACCATCAATATCGAAGCTTTTAACTACGACAGCATCACTGTCAATGGTATTGCGATCTCCGGGACGTCTTTTGACGTGTACGGAGACACCACTCTGACCATTTATGCCTACAATTCGTGCGGAAACGACTCAACCGAATTCACCGTCACAGATGCCATTCTTCAACCTGACGTGAGCCTGCCTTCCGATACGACGACCTGCACGAATAACGGCATATTCACGATTATTCCTACAATCACGGATTGCTCCGGTTGCACCTATACTTGGAATGACGGAAGTCAAACAGCAACCCTTGATGTGGACACCTCCGGATGGTACTCACTTACAATTGCCAATGCCTGCATGCTCACTGACACGGATTCCATTTATCTGGAAATTCTTTATGATCCTCAAATCCTGCCGATTCCGGACACATCCATCTGTTTCGTTGACTTTCCTTTTGCAGTTTCGGCTTCAGTGAATTACGCAGATTCAGCATGGTGGTCGAACGGCGATTCAGGCACGAGTACTACCCTTTACGGCCCGGGAACAGTCTACTTAAATGCAATCAACCAGTGCACAACCGTTACCGAAGCCGTTCTTGTTGATACAATTCCGGACGTTTCAATTATGGAAGTCATGGACTTCGACACCTGCTTCAACGGAAATCCTGTTACGCTCAATCTGAACATCCTGAATTACAATGAGATCTGGATCAACGGAACCTCATCCCTTACCAGCACTTTTGATATTTACGGAGATACTGTCATTTCAGTAGTTGCCGCCAATTCATGCAGCCTCGACTCTATGCAATTTACCGTTACTGAACTACCTGGACTGGATTACCACATACCGGACATCGACACTTGTCTGGAGCAGTTGATGCCCATTGTGATCCATACGTCCAATCCGGGATACTCGATTAATTGGCTTCCCATTGGCTCCGACAGCATTCAGGTTGAAGAAAGCGGCACCTACTACGCTGAAATTTCAAGCGCATGCGGAAGCTACATGGACACGGTAGAAATCCTGCTCAGCGAGCCTCCCTATCTTGTCCTGGACGACTCCATCTTCCTTTGCGGCACATTTGTCAATAAATATGCTCTGGGAGTTCAGGCGAACGGCACCTATGAGGTATTGAACGAAGATGGGAGCCCAACAAATATCTTCATTACCGAAGAAGGAAACTACATGGTATTTCTGGAGAACGGATGCGGAAGCGTAACGGGCTTTACTTACATTCATTTTGACTCAACCGGTGTGTTCTACGCGCCGAATTCCTTTACGCCGGACGGCGATGAATACAACAACATATATGAATTTGAAGGTGAAGGATACAACATCGTGAGTGTTTCAATCTACGACCGGTGGGGAGAACGCATTTACTCTGAGCAATGGGACTTCTCAGGCTGGGACGGCACCTACAAAGGAAGAGAATGCCAGAACGGAACCTATATTGTGGATGTCCTTTACACGAAATGTGATCAGACCGAAGTCAGAAAATTACTCCATGTGAATCTGATCCGCTAGCCCACTCTTTGGCTACAAAAGTTTGTTAAAAAACTGGTCTTAGTGGCATAAATCCCAGGCGCATATGGGGTTTCGCAATTAAAAAGGATGCTATGGCCACTGGGAACTCTGGAGTTTTCATTCAAAGAAGATGACACGGTAGAAGGATTTAAGGCTTCCAATGGTCCCGTGCGACAGCTGCAATTTGACAAAGTGGATTGAACCCGAAATTCTCGCCGTTGGTCTGGCTTCGATCGTCATTTCTTAGTACATTTGATCACATTCAAGTAGCACATGCAACAAATCCTCGACGACACCCAGATAAGCCAGAAGATCAATCGCCTCGGGCATCAACTACTGGAAGATTGCTTCGAACAAAAAGAAATCTTTATCGGAGGAATTCTCGGAAACGGTGTTGAGCTTGCCAAACGAATTGCAGATATTGTCCGTGCTAATTCAGACGTAGAGGTCCACTTGTTTGAGATCCATCTCAATAAGCACCAACCCTGGTCTGCACCAATCACGCTTACCGCTGATAAGCATAGTCTGGAAAACGGATACATTGTTTTGGTTGACGACGTCCTCAATTCCGGTAAGACCATGCAATATGCACTGACAAAAATCCTCGACTTTCCTACCCGCGCAATCAAAACGGTTGCTCTTGTAGACCGGAAGCATCGTCGTTTTCCAATCAAAGCAGATTTCGTTGGCCTCAGCCTGTCCACCACGCTTAAAGAACGTGTAGAAATCAATCTTACCAATGCGGAACAAGCCGCTTACCTGACCTGATCATGAAGAAAATCACGGAATCTTCTTCCAATTTCGACCATCTGGAGCAGATGTCAACCCGTGAGCTCCTCACAAATATCAATGCGGAAGATCAAACCGTTGCGACATCCGTGGAAGCCATCATACCGGACATCGAAGCATTCGTAAATGCTTGTTACCCTCGTATGGCCAAGGGAGGAAGACTGTTTTACATCGGCGCAGGAACAAGTGGTCGTCTGGGGATTGTAGACGCCAGCGAATGCCCTCCGACCTTCGGCGTGGAACATGGTGTTGTAGTTGGTCTGATTGCCGGTGGCGACAACGCCATCCGTAAAGCCGTGGAATTTGCAGAGGATGATCGCGAGCAAGGCTGGAAAGATCTTCAGGAATACGCCATTTCATCCAACGACACCCTGGTAGGTATCGCAGCATCCGGCACAACCCCATACGTGATCGGCGCCATACAGAAAGCGAGAGAATCCGGCGTCCTTACCGGAGCTATTTCCTGCAACCCGGGAAACCCATTAAGTAAAGCTGCCGAATATCCGATGACCGCCGTGGTGGGTCCTGAATTCGTGACCGGAAGTACCCGCATGAAATCAGGAACGGCACAAAAACTTATCCTCAATATGATCAGCACAAGCCTGATGATAAAACTCGGACGCGTCAAAGGCAATCGCATGGTCGACATGCAGCTGAGCAATAACAAATTGGTGGATCGCGGTGCAAGAATGATCCAGGAAGCACTGAACATCTCCTACGAAGAAGCCGAATCACTCCTGAAAAAATGGGGAAGCGTTCGAAAAGCAATTGATTCAAGCTCATAGTTTCTTAAAGCATGGCAGACGAGCATTCCACAGAAGATACACGAACTCCTCAGGGCGTCATCCGACATCCGGAAGCGAATCTTTCTCTGTTCCTCGGAATTGCATCCATCCTATTCTCTCTCGGACCTTTAGGACTGGCCATGGCTACATTTGGCATGATCGCTGCCACACGATCTATGCGGGCCTACAAGAAAGAACCGGATAAATACACAAGAAGTTCTTTTCAGCGAGGGCTTGCGGGACTCATCTGCTCTCTTGTCTCTGTCGGCCTTTTTCTACTAGGCTCATTTTTGTACGTTGCCCTTATCTGAACACTTCGGAAAAGCGTTTTTTTGCTACATTGCGAGCAACTTTAACTAACAAACCACTTTTTATGGAATCAGCCGACGACCTTCTGGATGTAGCATCCAATCCGACCCCACACCCTGAACCTAAACAAACACTTCCGAATGCCGGAGGAGTGCTCACCCTTGGAATTCTTTCGCTCATATTTATAGGGCTTTTAGGATTAATTATGGGTATCATTTCTGTAAGTCTGTCTGGAAAAGCCCTGGAAGCATATCGAATGAATCCTGACAAATACACAGAATCCTCTTACAAGAATGTCAATGCAGGAAAAATCTGTGGCATTATTGGAATGAGCATTTCAGGACTTGCATTGATCATCATCATTGTCGTTGCGGTGGCAAACGCCTGATGCATCTTATCAAATACAAAAAAAGGAGGTCATGAGACCTCCTTTTTCGTTTATGCTTTTCAACACGAGACAGCAAGCTTTACTCTTTCGTCTCGGGTTTCTTATCTTTTCCTTTTTGGATCTTAAGCGTTAATTCACTCGCCCCCTCCTTGAAATCGATGGTAATGGAGTCGCCCTCATGCAGGTTCGACTTCACGATCTCTTCCGCAAGCGGATCTTCGATATACTTTTGAATCGCACGCTTCAACGGACGCGCACCGAATTTTTCATCGTATCCTTTATCCACGATGTAATCCTTCGCTTTTTTCGTAATGGAAATTCCATATCCAAGCGTATTGAGACGTCCGTACAGTTTATCCAACTCAATGTCGATGATCTGGTGAATATCCTCACGACTCAGCGGACGGAACAGGATCATGTCATCCACACGATTCAGGAATTCCGGAGCAAAAGCCTTTCTAAGCGCATTCTGAATAACTGCTTTCGAGTTTTCTTCACGCTGCTCTTCCTTTGCTTTCGTACCGAATCCTACACCCGTTCCGAAATCTGCCAACTGACGAGCTCCGATATTCGAAGTCATGATCAGAATGGTGTTCTTGAAATCAATCTTACGGCCCAATCCGTCTGTCATGTGTCCATCATCCAGCGCCTGAAGCAAGAGATTAAACACATCCGGATGCGCCTTTTCGATCTCATCCAGCAATACAATGGAATATGGCTTGCGACGTACTTTTTCTGTCAGCTGACCACCTTCTTCATATCCAACGTATCCCGGAGGTGCTCCGACAAGACGAGAGATCGAGAATTTCTCCATGTATTCGGACATATCGATACGGATCAAAGCATCCGTTGAATCGAACAGGTATTGTGCAAGTACTTTCGCCAATTGCGTCTTTCCGACCCCGGTTGGCCCGAGGAAGAAGAATGAACCAATCGGCTTGTTTGGATCTTTCAGCCCGGCGCGGTTTCGCTGAATCGCTTTCACCACTTTTGCCACAGCCTCATCCTGACCAATTACCTTATGCTTGAGCTCCTCTGCCATATTGGCAAGGCGGCCTGTTTCAGACTCGGAAATACGCGTCACAGGAACCCCGCTCATCATGGAAACCACTTCAGCAACATGATCTTCGGTTACCACTACACGGTTATTCTTTGACTCTTCTTCCCATTTCTTTTTGGCCACATCCAACTCTTCCATCAACTTGCGCTCATCATCACGCAATTCGGCAGCCTTTTCATATTGCTGGGATTTGATCACCTCATTCTTCAAGGTTTTCAATTCCTCAATCTTCTTTTCTACATCAAGGATATCCTTCGGTACATTGATATTTGTCAGGTGCACACGCGACCCTACTTCATCCAACGCATCGATTGCCTTATCCGGCAGGTGACGGTCAGTGATGTAACGCTCAGTCAGGGTAACACACGCACGAATCGCTTCAGGCGTATATCTTACCGAATGGTGATCCTCATATCGCTCCTTAATGTTTTCCAGAATCTGAACCGTTTCATCAATCGAAGTCGGTTCAACCAGTACCTTCTGGAAACGACGTTCCAAAGCACCATCCTTTTCGATGTGCTGACGGAATTCATCCAGGGTTGTTGCCCCGATCGCCTGCATTTCTCCACGGGCAAGTGCCGGTTTGAACATGTTCGAAGCATCCAGAGACCCGGAAGCCCCACCCGCACCAATGATCGTGTGGATCTCGTCAATGAAAAGGATCACATCAGGATTTTTCTCAATTTCCTGCATAACCGCCTTCATACGCTCTTCAAACTGACCGCGGTACTTTGTTCCGGCAACCAGTGAAGCAAGATCAAGCGAAATAATACGCTTGTTGAAGAGCACACGGGAAACCTTTCGCTGCACAATTCGCAACGCAAGTCCTTCCGCAATCGCACTCTTTCCTACCCCTGGCTCACCGATCAGGATCGGGTTATTCTTCTTACGACGTGAGAGAATCTGGCTCACGCGTTCAATTTCTTTTTCACGCCCAACGATCGGATCCAGCTTTCCGGCTTCCGCCATCTTGGTCAGGTCGCGACCGAAGTTATCCAGCACCGGCGTTTTTGACTTCGGATCAGCCGGTTTACGTTGTGCCGAATACGATTCTTCCGGCCCGTCGTCTTCAGTTCCGCCCGGAAACTCAGCCCGGGGAGCAATTTCATCTTCTTTCATAGCTTCAAGCTCGTCTTTCACGTTGTCATAAATCACTCCATATTTATTTAGAATGCTACAGGCAACGCTGTCTTCGTTCTTTAAAATGGACAAGAGCAAATGCTCCGTTCCGATCATATTACTTTTGTGAAGCTTGGCCTCAAGATAGGTTAGCTTCAACACACGCTCCGCCTGTTTTACCAGCGGAATATTTGCAAGATTTTGATTGACAGATACTGCCGATTGTTTAAGGGTTTGTTCAATTTCCTTGCGGATCAATTGCAGGTTCAACTGAAACTCCTGTAGAACAGCTATCGCTTTTCCATCCCCTTCACGAATCAGCCCCAACAACAAATGCTCGACCCCGATGAAATCATTCCCGAGTCGAAGCGCCTCTTCTCTGCTGTAGCTGATTACGTCCTTTACTCTTTGTGAAAACTTAGCCTCCATAAAACGATATTGATAAACGTGTAAACTATTACAGTAATCCCTGTAAAAATCGACATTTTACACCGTATACAAATATATAACGAATAAAATTGTTAATAAGTAACGAAAAACGTCAATTTTCCACAGATTTTTGTTAGTAATTCCCTCAAAAACGGGGCCGTTTTTTACTTATGAAATGACTAATTTCGAGCCTTGCTTTTTACAGGTACAAATGTACTTCAAATTTAATCCGAGATCAGATGGCAGATGGAGAAAGAATAATCCAAATTAACATTGAAGATGAGATGAAATCGGCGTACATTGATTATTCAATGTCCGTTATTGTTTCCAGGGCACTCCCTGACGTTCGGGACGGGTTCAAACCTGTTCACCGTCGTGTGCTTTATGGAATGCAGGATTTAGGAGTTTATTCAAACAGACCATATAAGAAGAGTGCGAGAATCGTTGGAGAGGTACTCGGAAAATACCACCCGCACGGTGACAGTTCCGTTTATGACACCATGGTTCGTATGGCACAGCCCTGGTCACTGCGTTACCCGCTGGTGGACGGTCAGGGTAACTACGGGTCAATTGATGGTGACAGTCCGGCAGCGATGCGTTATACGGAGGCACGTCTGAGAAAGATCGCAGAGGAAATGCTGAACGACCTCGACAAAGAGACGGTTGATTTCGCTCCGAACTTTGACGATAGCCTTGAAGAACCAACGGTACTCCCTACAAAGGTTCCGAACCTCCTTGTAAACGGAGCAAGCGGTATCGCAGTAGGTATGGCAACCAACATGGCACCACACAACCTCACAGAGGTGGTAAACGGAATCGTGGCTTACATTGAAAACCACGACATCGAAGACGAAGAATTGCTTCAATATATTAAGGCTCCTGACTTCCCTACCGGTGGAATTATTTACGGGTACGAAGGCGTTCGGGAAGCACTTTTGACAGGTCGCGGACGAATTGTCATGCGTGCCAAGGCAGAAATCGAAGAAACAAAGTCCGGAAAGGAACAAATTGTCGTGACCGAAATCCCTTACCAGGTAAACAAGGCCGACATGATCAAGAAAACGGCGGAACTGGTCAACGACAAGAAAATTGACGGAATCTCAGACATTCGCGACGAATCCGATCGAAATGGGATGCGCGTAGTTTACGAACTCAAGCGCGATGCCATTCCGAACGTTGTTCTGAATAAGCTGTTCAAATACACAGCACTGCAGAGCTCTTTCTCGGTAAACAACATTTGCTTGGTTAACGGGCGTCCTGAACTGCTCAACCTGAAGCAGATGATCGTCAATTTCGTGGATTTCCGTCACGAAGTAGTCGTTCGCAGAACCAAATACGAATTGCGTAAAGCAGAAGAGCGCGCACACATCCTGGAAGGTCTGATCATCGCATCGGACAACATCGATGAAGTGATCCAGATGATCCGTGCGTCGCAAAGTCCTGAGGAAGCGCGTGAGAAACTCATGACGCGTTTCGAACTTACGGACATTCAGGCACGTGCAATCGTTGAAATGCGTCTCCGTCAGCTCACAGGACTGGAGCAGGACAAACTGCGTGCAGAATACGAAGAGTTAGTTGCATTGATCGCAGACCTGAAAGACATTCTGGAGAAACGCGAGCGTCGAATGGAGATCATCTCAAATGAATTGGTCGAAGTGCGCGAAAAATACGGTGATGAGCGTCGTTCTCAGATCGAGTATTCAGCAAGCGAAATGCGCATCGAAGATTTGATTCCTGACGAAGAAGTAGTAGTAACTATTTCGCATGCCGGATACATCAAGCGCACAAGCCTTGCCGAATATAAGGTACAGAACCGTGGAGGTATGGGATCTAAAGGTTCAGCTACACGTGACAAGGACTTCCTGGAAGAATTGTTCGTGGCAACCAACCATAACTACCTGTTGATCTTTACCGAAAAAGGGAAATGTTTCTGGATGCGTGTCTTTGAGATTCCCGAAGGAAACAAGACCAGCAAAGGTCGCGCGATCCAAAACCTGTTGAACATTGAGCAGGATGACAAGATCAAGGCCTATGTGAAGGTAACCGACCTGAAGGACGAAGATTACGTCAACAACAATTACATCATCATGGCAACCAAACGAGGAATCATCAAGAAAACCTCTCTGGAAGCCTATTCACGTCCGCGTGCAAACGGTATCAATGCGATCACTATCCGGGAGAACGATGAGTTACTCGAAGCAAAACTCACCAACGGAACCAACGAGATCGTTATTGCAACCTCCAACGGTCGAGCTATCCGTTTCAACGAAGAAAAGGTTCGTGCAATGGGACGAAACGCAGCCGGAGTGCGTGCGGTAACCCTTGGCGGAAAGGATGATGCTGTTGTAGGAATGATCTGTGTGGACGATGTCTACTCTACCGTTCTCGTTGTTTCCGAGAAAGGATATGGAAAACGAACTTTCCTGAACGATCCGGAAGATCACGAACCGATTTATCGCATCACCAACCGTGGTGGAAAAGGTGTGAAGACCTTGAACATTACAGAAAAAACGGGTAAATTGCTTGCGATTAAAAACGTAACGGACGAGGACGATCTGATGATCATTACAAAATCCGGCGTCACGATTCGTATGCATATTGATACGATCCGTACGATGGGGCGAGCTGCTCAAGGTGTGAAACTGATCAACCTCAAAGGCAATTCCGAAATCGCTGCAGTAGCCCGTGTGCCGCGTAGTGATGACGAAGAAAACGATGAGGAAGGATTCGAAGGAGAAGAGATGGACGGAGAAGCACCAGAGGCTGGCACGGATATTGACGAAACGTCCGCCGAATAAATCGAGTTGAATCGAATGAAAATAAAAACTATGAAGTCATTTAGAACTATCGGCCTTGTTGTGGCTGGGATTGTTATTACCAGTTCTACATTCGGCCAGAAGAAGAACGAAACCAGTGCAGCGGTAGAATTCAAGAACAAATACATGTCTGCAATGGCAACCGGTGACATGGAAGGTGCCAAAAAAGCGCTGATCGCCGCAAAGGAGTTTGTGGATCTTGCTGCAGCACACGATGAAACCAAAGACAGCCAAAAAACCTTGTGGCTGAAAGGAGAAATCTACGCCAACTTTATGGTGTTGGGCATGCAGACTGCCGACACAAACTTCATCAAGATTGCCGGTGAAGACGCACTTGATCAGTCGATCAATGCCTTTGCGCACGGATGGGAAGTTGGCGGAAAAATGAAAAGCGACATCAAAGAATCTGTGTATCAGAAATCTGAAATGCTGGGTGGATATGCAGGAATGTTGTACAAAGCTTCTCAGTTCAACGAAGCCGCAGAATTGTATGAGTTGCAAGGACGTTACGTAGGAGCCATCAAAGAACTCGACAGTGCTGCTGTATACAACGCGGCACTCTGCTACGAAAAAGCAGAGAATTATCAGAAAGCGGCCGAAGGTTATGAGAAACTGGCAAAAGCGAAATACCGTGGAGCAACTTCTGCGATCCTCGCTTCTTCTGCATACCGTAAAGCCGGGAACGTTGAAAAAGCGAAAGCCATCATCAGCGAAGCACGCAAGGACGATCCGACAAACAGAGATTTACTGCTCGAATTGGTAAACACCAATATTGATGCCGGTGATGCTGCCGGTGCGGAATCCGCATTGAATGATGCTATTGCCACCGATCCGAACAACAAACAGCTGCACTACACTATCGGAACAATTTACATCGACCTCGGTGAAAACGAAAAGGCTGAAAACGCCTTGAACAAGGCCCTGGAAATCGATCCGAATTATGTGGATGCACAGTATCAATTGGGAGCGCACCTTGTAACCTGGGCTGGTGACATGAACACCAAAGCCAAACAGCTTCCGTTCGGTGATCCGAACTACAACAAGATGCTGACCGAAAGTGAAGACATCTACAAGCGTGCATTAATTCCGTTGGAAAAATACATTAACACCAACCCGAAAGACAAGCAGGTATTGACCATCCTGTTCCAGATTCACCGAAATCTTGGCAATTCGGAAAAAGCACTGGAATACAAGCGTCGCGCTGACGAATTGTAATTCAACATTGATCAAAATATCAAGGGGATACTTCGGTATCCCCTTTGTTGTTTTATTGCCTTACCGGAAAACAGTACGACTGTTTGAAAATCAAATAATTTCACTACCTTTGCAGCCCTGCACGCAGCGGTGTGCAGATAGAAAATCGCCGCAGACCTGTATTTACGCGGCTTATTTAACTCTCTTCCGAAAATGCAGGTAGTTCGGAATACAAAAGAAAAAGCCAATATGGCAAAAGAAGCACAAATGCAGGGAACTGCAGATTTTGACTGGGATGCGCTCGCAATGGACGGGTATTCTCAATCCCAGCGTCAGGAATTATCGGATCGCTACGAAGGAACTTTGAATTCCATCGCAGAGCATGAAGTAATTTCAGGAACAATAATTTCCATCAACAAGAAGGAAGTGGTTGTAAACATCGGATCAAAGTCGGAGGGTGTTATCCCTGCCGGTGAATTCCGTTACAATCCGGACCTGAAAGTTGGGGATTCAGTAGACGTTTACGTGGAAACACTGGAAGACAAATATGGTCAGCTGGTAGTTTCGCACAAAATTGCACGTATTCACAGTGCATGGAGTAAAGTAAACGAAGTACTCAAGACAGGTGAAGTTATCACCGGTTATGTGAAGTGCAGAACGAAAGGTGGTCTCATCGTTGACGTTTTCGGATTGGAAGCATTCCTCCCGGGATCTCAGATCGATGTGAAGCCTATCCGCGACTACGATGTGTACGTTGGAAAGAACATGGAATTCAAGGTGGTGAAGATCAACCAGGAATTCAAGAACGTGGTTGTTTCCCACAAAGCACTCATCGAAGCCGAGCTTGAAGAACAGAAAAAACAAATCATTTCAGGACTTGAAAAAGGTCAGGTACTGGAAGGTACGGTTAAGAACATCACTTCTTACGGGGTTTTCATCGACCTTGGTGGAGTGGATGGACTTATCCATATTACAGATCTCTCATGGGGGCGTGTTAACCACCCGGAAGAGATCGTTCAATTGGATCAGAAGCTGAACGTGGTAATTCTCGATTTCGACAACGAGAAGAAGCGTATCGCTCTTGGTCTGAAGCAATTGCAGCCTCATCCATGGGATTCACTTGACGGTGAATTGAACGTTGGAGACAAAGTGAAAGGAAAAGTTGTTGTGATGGCCGATTACGGTGCATTCGTTGAGATTGCTCCGGGTGTTGAAGGTCTGATCCACGTTTCTGAAATGAGCTGGTCTCAGCACTTGCGTTCTGCTCAGGATTTCCTGAAAGTTGGAGATGAAGTGGAAGCTGTAATCCTTACTCTGGATCGTGAAGAGCGTAAAATGTCGCTCGGTATCAAGCAACTGATGCCAGATCCATGGGATAAGATCGAAGAGAAATATGCTGTCGGAACACAGCACACTGCGAAGGTTCGCAACTTCACCAACTTCGGTGTATTTGTTGAGCTGGAAGAAGGTGTTGACGGTCTGATCCACATCTCTGACCTTTCATGGCAGAAGAAAGTGAAGCACCCTTCAGAATTCTGTAAAGTTGGTGATCAGATGGAAGTTATTGTTCTG
>JBNKYR010000089.1:0-13547 GCA_050300995.1 Crocinitomicaceae bacterium
TTGTGGCTTACGGTTCGATGAATGATTGGGGAGGAATTACCGATTGGCGCGATCTGGAAGTCATTGATGCGGAAGGAAAGTACGTGTTGCCGGCCTTCTGTGATCCTCACACACATACGGTATTCGCCCGATCCCGTGAGGAGGAGTTTGTGGACCGGATCAATGGTCTGAGCTATGAGGAAATTGCGTTGCGTGGCGGTGGAATTCTTAATTCTGCTCGTCGACTGCAGGAGATGTCTGAAGATGCTTTGTACGAAGACGCCAGAGAACGCATTGAACGTTTGATGAGCTATGGTACGGGTGCCTTGGAAATAAAGTCTGGCTATGGTCTGACCGTGGATGCCGAATTAAAAATGCTTCGTGTGATCCGTCGCCTGAAGGAAACCATGCCAATTGAAATTAAAGCAACATTCCTGGGGGCGCATGCATATCCCCCGGAATTCAAGGAGAATCATCGCGGTTATATTGATCTGATCATTCATGAAATGCTCCCGGTGATCGGCAAGGAAGGCCTGGCGGATTACATTGATGCATTTTGCGAGCGCAATTATTTCAGCGTGGAGGAAATGGAGGAAATCCTTGCGGCAGGTATCCGGCACGGATTGAGGCCAAAAGTCCACGTCAACCAGTTTTCTGCGCTGGGCGGAGTTCGAAAAGCAGTTGAAATGGGCGCTTTATCGGTAGATCACCTGGAAGAGTTGACCGATGATGACATTGATGCATTGAAAGGTTCGGATACGATGCCAACCATTCTGCCAAGTTGTTCGCACTTTCTTTCCATTCCGTTCGGTGATGCCCGGCGTTTGATGCAGGCCGGCTTACCTGTGGCACTGGCAAGTGATTTCAACCCGGGATCAACGCCAAGTGGAAACCTTGGTTTTGTATGGTCGCTTGCCTGCGTGAAAATGAAAATGACGCCTGAAGAAGCGTTGAATGCATTAACGATCAATGCGGCCTACGCCATGGGCCTGGGCGATACGCACGGGTCAATTTCACTTGGCAAACGCACGCCACTGATTATCACAAAAGAAATTCCTAACCTTGCATATATTCCGTACGCTTTCGGTGATCACCACATTGATCAACTGATCGTTTGAACGGAGCGATTTTTGTAATTCAGGCGCCCATGTTTCGATTATTGCCCCTTTTGTTCATCCCTTTTTTGTCGCTTTCACAGCGGGTAGACCCCAAGCATGAATTGTTGTGGGAGATCTCTGGCAATGGCATGAAACAACCGTCCTACCTTTTCGGGAGTTTTCATTCCAACGATAAGCGTCTTTTTGAACTGAGTGATTCTACGTTCAGGGCTTTGCGTATGTCAGAGGTGATTGTACTCGAAACCGATATTTTCTCGCTGTTTGATTCCTGGGACACCCGCACGAGCATGATTGATCTTCAGTTTGACAATCAGGGAGAACCATACGTAATTGACAACTATGCCACAGAGACGTTTTACGGAGACGAGGATGGCATGCCGCAATTTCTGGATGCCTTTTTCGAACAGTATTGTCTGAATTCCGGCAAGAAGTTTTTTCCATTGGAATCGGTCGATTTTCAGTTGAATTTGCTGGCCGATGTGGAAGAAACCGATTTCGGGGCATTGAACTGGGATGCGCTCTATACAGACAAGGAGGAGATGATCGATGCTTATCTGAAAGGAGACATTTATCAGCTGGATGAAATTTTGCGATCCTCCCTTTCGGTGTACATTGATGGTTACGACCGGATTATTACCGATCGGAATTTTGATATGGCTGCACGAATGGACTCACTGTTTCAGGGAGATGACCGCCGGTTTTTTTGTGCGATTGGTGTTGGGCATCTTGCTGGTGCGGAAGGTGTAATCAATTTGTTGCGTAAGAAGGGCTACCGGATGCGGAAAGTGCTTGCGACTTTTGCTGACTCACCAACGGTGGACAGAAAGGAAGTTTTTTCGCAGAACAGTTATGAGTACGATACACTGAGTGTTCATGCGATCTTTCCGGGAAAACCGAAAGAACTATCAGGAGAGGATGAGGAGTACGACGTGAAACTGATCTACCGGGATTTTGGTCAGGGTAACACCTACGAAGTTGAGATTTATCCGCGAACCATGGAAATTGGTTTGAGAGAACTGGCAGAATTGTTTATCGCGAGCCCGGCTGAAAGTCCGGCAAGACAAATTGAGTTGGAAAGCGGTGGTGAGGCATGGGAAGGGCTTGCTGATTCTTACCCGGAGGGAAATTACTGGGCAAGGGTGATTATGAACGAAGACAGTTTCGTTGTGATCAAAGCGTATGGCGGGAATAAGTTCATGAATTCCAACCGTCCAAAACGCTTCTTCGATCGTGTCTGGTTCGAGTAATTCGCAAAAATCAATAATTTCTAGCGGTTAGGGTATGATTTTGCTACTTTTGGTAAAACAACCTGTATGATCCCGCGAATTCAGAAAGAGGAAGTTCACGAGAAGCTTCTAAACAACAAACTGGTCTTTATCCAGGGACCGCGTCACGTCGGAAAACGGACATTGCTCCGTGAAATTTTCGACGAAATGAATACGGAATTTGCCCTTCTCGATTGCGCAGATAAACCCACACGAAAAATTCTGGAGGAACATCCCGAACGCTTAAAAAAAGCGCCTGGATTTGTGATCCTGCAGGAAGCGCAATACCTCAAAAATCTGCAGCACATTCTTGAGTTGGTGCTCTCCGGAGAAATTCCGTCAACGGTGGTGGCCGTTTGTTCTTTTGTGCCTGATATTGATAAAACCTTGCTGGAGGCGCTGCAAATGGAAGGCCTGGTTGTGCAGATCTTTGCCCCTTCGTTTTATGAAACAGCACAGCATTTTGGTTTGCCGGAAGAAGAGCGTTTGCTTGAAGAGCGACTCATCTATGGCAACTACCCGGAAGTACTTGCAGATCTTTCCATGGCGGAAGTAACGCTTCGGGAGATCATTCAGGATGCGATATTTACCAAGCTAAGTGGAAACGAGCGGATCAATAAAGGAGACAAATTGATGCGGATGCTGCAGTTGCTGGCTTTCCGGATCGGAGAAACAGTTTCCTACCACGACATTTCGGAACGTTGCGGTCTCGACAACGAAACGGTGGAGCGGTACATTCAATTGCTGGAAGATGCATTCTTGTTGTTCAGGCTTCCGTCCTATTCAACAGGTCAGCGCTACGAATTGAAAAAATCCAACATGGTTTATTTTGCCGATAACGGCGTGCGGAACGTGCTGATCAGCAATTTCAACCCGACCTTTCTCCGGAACGACATGAATGAGTTGTGGCAGAATTACGTTATCGCTGAGCGTTTGAAGTGGATGCGTGTGAAGCACAGCCATGCGGAGGTATATTTCTGGCGCACGCATACCCGCCAGCAAATGGATCTGTTGGAGATCAGTAATGGCACAATGCGGGCCTGGAAGACCGACTGGGAAAAACGAAAGAAAGTAAAGTTTCCGCAGAGTTTTACGGAGGCGTATCCGGAAGCGCGGACTTCGGTAATTAATCGCTCCACGTACTGGTCGTTCCTAAGCCAGAAAAATCTCTGAGATGACGTTTCTGCAACAGGTTGCCGGATATATTCATGAGAAGGAGTTGCCTTTGCAGCACCTTACCGTGGTCCTGCCCTCCGAACGGGCGGGTAAATATCTGTCTGCAGCCCTGTTTGAAGCATACGGACGCCCTGTCTTTTCGCCGGAGATTATTACCATGGATCGATGGATTCGAAAGCACTGTCCTTACACAGTGATTGACAAAACAAGGGCTCTCCTTCAATTATTTCGCATCCAGTATAACGATGCGGTATCCGAAGAGGACAGATCTTTCGAAGCTTTCATGAGTTGGGGAACCATGCTTCTTTCTGATTTCGATGAAATTGATCGTTATCTCGTAGCGTCGGACAAGATCTTCAGAAACCTTCGCGATATACGGGAAATTGAACAATGGAGTTTCGGTGAGGAAGAGTTGACCGAGAGTCAAAAGCGTTTCCTTGAATTCTGGGAGCGCCTGCCACGCTATTACGAAGAGCTCAACAAGGCTTTGCTGGCAACGGATAGTTGTTATGCAGGACGTGCATTTCGCTATGTGGCGGAGCATCCGGATGCATTGTTTGCACAGGACAAGGAACGGATCTTTCTCTTTGCAGGCTTTAATGCACTTTCCGCAGCAGAGAAGTCGATCATCCGCCAACTGGATCAAATGGGCAGAGCACACGTTCTGATCAATGCGGATCAATGGTATTTACAGGACAACCAGCACGAAGCAGGCCGGTTTCTGAGAGAGTTGTCGACCCTGCTGGATGGGAAGCGCCTGGAGTTTGTGAGCGATGAATTGCGCACCCGCCCAATGAAGGTGGAAATTATTGAGTGCGCGCAGAACACGGGGCAGGTCAAAGCGGCTTCGACATTACTTGCTGACTTTGACGAAAATCGCTTGAACAATACCCTGCTGTTGCTGGCAGATGAATCCCTGATCGATTCTGTCATCCGTAACCTGCCAAAAAGTATTGGGAAGGCAAATATCACGCTGGGTTTACCGATCCGTAATACCTCCGTGAGGACATGGGTAGACCTGTTGTTTTCGGTGCAGGAAAACAAGCGAAGATTCAGAACCGGAGCGATTTATTTCAGCGATCTGCAGCATTTCTGGAGCCATCCGCTGGTGTTGGCAGCATTGGACAAGGAAGAACAAAAACTGGTCGGCCAGGAAGAACGACGGATCATTTCGCGCAACCGGATTTTTCTTAATGCCTCGCGTCTGGAAATTGGTCCGCTTGCACAGTCGCTTCTGAACGAACTGGTAGTTGATTGGGAATCGGATTGGTTATTGGCGATTCGTCAGGTCCGGAAACTGAACCGGATGCTTTTTGCTCAATTGGATTCGACCTATGCGCTGGAAAAGGCTGCGTTGCAGGGCTTCGATGCTGCACTCGTCGAGTTTGAGAATATCGCGCTGGAAGGGTTACCTGAGATGTCCATGCGTTCATTTCGTCAGTTGTTTCAGCAACACTGGAGCATGAAAAGCATTGCCTATCACGGAAACCCAACGGAGGGATTGCAGATCATGGGCTTGCTGGAAACGAGGGCACTCGACTTTAAAAACATCATTTGCATCGGCATGAATGAAGGGCAGTTACCGCCTACAAATCCCATTCAAACGGTTATTCCGATGGATTTAAGAAAGGCTTTCGGCTTGCCTTCACCGCGTGAAAAACAAGGATTGTTTGCGCACCACTTCTACCGTTTGATGCACCAGTGCGAAGAATTGTACGTGACGTACTACAGCGCCGACGAGTTGATCGGAAACAATGAACCCAGTCGTTATTTGCTCCAATTGGAGCTGGAACTGGCAAGAGCGAATCCGCAGGTAAACGTGAGCAAACGTGTATATGCGCTTGAAGAAAGCCGGACTTCCTGGGAACGTCATATCGTCAAAACCCCCGAAATTCTGCAACGCATCGACGAGTTGTTGGCCGGCTCGGCATCAGCATCTATGTGGAAGAAATACCTCACCTGTCCGCTCGATTTTTATTTCCGCTATGTGATGGAATTCGGAGAGGAGGATAGTGTGGAAGAAGAGATCGAGAACAGTACATTCGGAACATTCATTCACGACACACTGGAGGAGTTGTACACCCCATTTGCGAGAGTCGATGCGAACGGAGAGGAAAGAAAACCGCCTCCACCTCCGCTGCGAAGCACCGACATCGAAAGGATGTTGAAGGATTTCCGCCTCGTGCTTGAGCAACAATTCATGCGGCATTTCAACGGCGATAAAGAAGCCTTTACGAAAGGAAAGAACCTGCTTTCTTACCAGATGGCCATTGAGCTTACCGAACGTTTTCTCCGCTCCGAACTAAATTTCCTTGCCTTGCAAACAGAACCGGTATACATTGAAGCGCTGGAGCAGGAATACGAATCAATGATTGAGGTGGAGGTCAATGGGCAGGTCAAAAAAGTGCATTTGCGTGGATTCATAGACCGCATCGATCGGATTGGTGACAAAGTGCGGATCATTGATTACAAATCAGGAAAGGTTCAGGCAACGGATGTTGAGTTCCGGCTGAAAGACACGGACGTGGAAAGTATTGTGGAATCTCTCGCCTCGCGTAAACACCTGTTGCAGTTGATCCAGTATGCATGGTTGTATCGGGAGAAGCACGGCATTGTTCCCGAGTCCAGTATTATTTCATTCATTTCAGGTGGAAACCAGCCGTTTACTTTGGATACCAGACAAGTACCACTGGAAGAAGTAGTCAACGATTACCCGCAGTACATTGCTCAGATTCTGAAGGAACTTTACGATCCTGAAATTCCTTTTGTGCATACCGAACAACAGTTTTCGTACTGCCAGTATTGCGAGTAAATCATTTTGATTTCAATAAAGTAAAGGAGTGGTAATTTCGCTGTGGCTTGTCTTTCAAAATATTATGACGAGGAGTTTCTCCTTTGGCTCTTTGTATAAGGTGCTTCAGTATAGGCACAAAAAAACCTGAAAAGAGTTCAAAGATTATCCGGAGAAAATCAAAAGAGGTATGAACTCTTTTCAGGCACCTGCAAGGAAAATAAAACCAAAATATTGAACAAACCAGAAAGTCAATATTTACCTACTAGACGTCGGGGTTCAAAAAAAGGTTGGTTAAAAATTGGAAAAAAAATAAAACCGCTCAAAAATTGAACGGTTCACAAGTATGTTATCCGGCTGTAGCCTAGTACAGCTCTTGCTTTAACGCAGTTCGATAATCTTTAATCTCTTCACGATTTACTTTGTGATCGGAACGAAGTAAAAGGTTCAGCAGGTAGAGGAAATTTTCCTTATCCCCGATTTCAATCGGGTATTCGTTTTCCTCTTCGTCCTCTTCGTATTGCGCCTGTACATCGAAAGCATTGTTTTCGGTAATGTACTCGTAAGAAAGGCGGAGAACCTTGGTTACAAGAGGATCTTGTTCCTGCAATGCATACCCGCGCAATTCTTTCAGGTCTTCAACAAGGTTTTTGGCGGCAAGACCGTCCTTCTCAACCTTCTTAATGATGCTTTCAAGTTTTTTGTTTGCTTCTGCAATTTTCATTGGTATGCTTAAATATTTTGATCCCTCGGGTGCAAAGGTAAACAACTTCAACTAATAATTGCAGAACTCCACAAAAACAATGGTGAAAATTACAAACAACGCATTTTTAAAAGAGGAAGGAAAGATTACTTTTGTGAAAACAAGCGTTTCCAAAATGGATTTGGTACTTAAAGGTATTGTCACCGGGTTTATCCTCAGCATTATGATAGGACCGGTATTTTTTGTACTGCTGGAAACGAGCATACGAAAAGGAATTAAGGCGGCCATAGCGTTCGACCTGGGAGTAATGCTGAACGACATAGTGTACATTTCCATTGCTTACCTTTTCTATAATCAGGTAGAACAGTTGTCGGTTGGGCAGGATAATTCCATTGTGCGTTTGATCGGCGGAGCGCTTTTTCTCGGATACGGGATCTTTACTTTTTTCAAGAAAGTGCATGGCATTACCATTGAAACGGACAAGACGGTTGCACGAAATATCAAAGGGTATTTGTTGTTGGCACTGAAGGGGTTTCTTTTGAATCTTGCGAATCCGTTGGTGGTTTTTTACTGGTTTTCGGTGATGACCCTTGGGGCAAAGGATGTTGTTGAGGGGGATGAAAGCTCGGGAATGCTGCTCTTTCTCGGAACGATCCTTGTCACTTTCTTTTCCATCGACCTGTTGAAAATTATTGGTGCCAAAAGCTTGCGTCCACTGGTAACTCCTCGTGTATTGAGAGGACTCAACCGCCTGATCGGGGTTGTATTTGTCGCTTTCGGAGCGGTGCTTGTTACACAGGGAATTTTGGGCCTTTTCAGGTAACCTGTTGTGAAATTGTAGTTATAAGTAAAAAAACGGCATGACCAAAATACTCGCGTTGATCATCCTCACAAGCACTCTCCTTTTTCCGGTGACAACCATTTCACAGATCATCCTGAAGGAAAACCTTTCCAAACAGCACACGAATTATTGGGATTACAACAAGCTCAAGGTGCTTTCCACCGGTAAGTATTACGTGGATCAACTCGGAGAAACCACGGAAGAACATGGTAAATGGTTGTACTACGATCGGGAAGGGGCAATCGAAGAGGAGCGCAATTACTACCGGGGAATGTTGTATGGTCAGGTGATCTTGTATTATCCGAATGGAAAAAAGCGTCAGGAAGGATTTTTTAAATGGGACGCTCAGGACAGTATTTACACTGAATGGTATGAAACCGGTCATATCAAGACCCGGGGAGAATACGCCATCGGAAAACCGGTCGGACGCTGGGAGTATTATTACCGCGATGGTCGCTTGAAATCCGTTGAGGAAGTTATCGACAGCGTGGATTATGTGTGGGAATTCTATCTGCCCGATTCGCTTCATACGCAAACGATTACCGAAGGGAATGGTGAAATGACGACATTCTACACTACGGGAAAGGTGCAGGAGTGGTACAACTTCAAAAACGGGCTGAAAGATGGCGAATTTGAAGAGTTGAGTATTTACGGTTATCCCACGTTGACAGGTTCCTTCCGGGAAGGAAAAAAGGACGGCGAATGGCGTTATTTCTATTACACCGGTGATCTGGAAAAAGTGAGCCACTACGAGGATGACGTGTTGCAAGGTCGTTACGAATATTATTACGACAACGGTCAGCTCAATGTGGAGGGTGATTACAAAGACGGACTGAAGTCCGGCGAGTGGACTTGGTATACCAACAAGGGTTCACGGGATATGCAGGGGAACTTCAAAGAGGGTGAACAGCACGGCAAATGGACTTATTGGTATCCAACCGGTGAGCTTTCCTATTATGCGCAATTCGATATGGGAAAGCGCACGGGCACCTGGAGCTATTATTACAGGAATGGCAAGAAGTTCAAGGAAGGAACCTTTGCCGATGACATGAAGAATGGTGTCTGGAAAACCTGGTACGAGGATGAAACGCTGTTGATGGAAGGAACCTACGTGAACGGAAAAGAGGAAGGTGTCTGGGACAACTATTGGGAAAACGGGGAGTTGAAAAACAAGGCCGGATTTAAATCCGGGCATCTGGATGGCGAGTGGGAATCGTACTACCCGAACGGAAAAGTGCACCTCCTTGGAAAATATAAAGACGATATGAAAGTAGGAGAGTGGCAGGAGTTTTTCGAAAATGGGAAACCAAAGGATGTCATGACCTACAAGCTGTTCAAGAAAAAATCTGTGCTGGATTATGGCCCGATGAAAGACCATGTGGTCATGGAAAGTAAATTGCACGGTCATTCAGTTTCCTATTCGGACAAGGATTATAAAATGACCGAAGAAGGGAATTACAAGGATGGTCAGAAGGACGGCGAGTGGATTGATTATTATCCTGGTGGACGAAATCCTGCGGTAATCTCACAATACAAGGAAGGAAAGCTGGACGGAAAGATGAAGCAATTTGACCGTCGTGGACACCTGATGACCGAAATCGATTACAAGGACGGACTCAAGCATGGAAACTTTATTGTGTACGATAAGCGTGGCAACGTGCTGACAGAGAAAAAATTCGAGCACGGAATGCAGATCATCGAGGGACGTACCAATACTCCCGGCTCATTTACCCCTGGAAAATAGGCTTAGACAAAAAGCACTTTCACGTTTGAACTGAACAGCTTGATGGCGATGGCCAGCAGGATGATCCCGAATACCTTTTTCAGAATAACGATCCCACCTTCACCCAAGAGACGTTCAATCACGCGGGTCAGTTTCAGGACGGTATACACAATGATAATGTTGATGAAAATGGCAATGGAAATGTTGATCTCAGCGTATTCCGCACGCAATGAGATCAGTGAAGTCATCGTTCCGGCGCCCGCAATGATTGGAAATGCCAAAGGCACAACGCTGGCGGTACGTCCCGAAACCTCGTCCCTGAACAGGCGTACCCCGAGAATCATCTCCAGCGACATGGCAAAAAGGATGAACGATCCGGCTACCGCGAAGGCTTCCACCTGAACATGGAAAAGCTGCAGAATACTTTCCCCAAGAATCAGAAAACCAAGCATGATCACCAGGGAGGCAACGCTTGCCCGCATGGGGTGAATATCACCTGTTTGTTCTTTTAGTTTGATAATAAGTGGTATGGAACCGATGATATCCACCACGGCGAACAGAACCATGGTGGCCTTGAAGATCTCGGGTCCGCTTATTTGGGTAAAAAACTCACTCATGACTTAGCGTAGAATCGTGTTTTGAACCACCACAGGAAGGTAGTTGTGTTCCAGATAACGAATGCTTGCTTCCACGTCCTCGACGGTTGCTCCGGGCTGTATCGGCGTGTGAAACTGGGCAATGATCCCCCCTTTGTCAAATTCCTCATTCACAAAATGGATGGTAATGCCAGTTTCTGATTCACCATTTTCCAGAACTGCGAGGTGGACGTATCGGCCATACATGCCTTTTCCGCCGTATTTTGGCAACAGGGAAGGATGCAAGTTGATCATCTTCTGTTCGTAGGCGGCGATCAGCGCAGCCGGAATAAGACGTAGGTATCCTGCCAGGACGATCCAATCAATACGATGCGTGCGACAGATACCCAGAAGAAAATCCGCCTGGGCCGCTTCAGCGTTCGTACACACGATGGTTTCTACTCCAAGTTTTTGGGCAGAAGCGACGATCGGTGCATCTGCTTTGTTACTGAGAACAAAAGCAATTTCGATTTGCGGATGCCCCTCAAAAAAACGGATGAGGTTCAGTGCGTTACTTCCTGTCCCGGAGGCAAATATGGCGATGCGTTGCATGTTCATAATGACAAAGGTAGCTTTTAGATAGGATGAAACCATAATCTTGTGAGAATTCGGAGAAAGGGGTTTGTGTCGTTTATTATCATAACAATACCTGTAGCGTTTGCAGGACAACACGATCAATCCAGAATGTAGTAAATTATAATGATATCTTTAAATCATGAAGTCCTTGTTGATCATCCTGCTAAGTTTCTTTGCCTTAAATAGTGTGTTTGGGCAGACACTTTCGTTGGATTTTGGCGGTATTATTTCCGGTGTACAACCGCGTTACAGCCAAAGTCCATCGGATACTTATGGATGGGACTATTACAAACACGAATATGATTCTTATTTCTCTAAACTGGCATTCGGGTGGAATGCATCCGTAAAGGTGGATTATTTGTTGAAAAAGCGTTTTTTTATTAGTTCAAGGATAGGTTATCTCAGAAACGGCAGCGGTGGAGATAAGCATACGCAGAATGATGGTGACGCTATATTGACGACCACTATGAGGTCTGAATTTCAATTTTTAACGGCCAATACCTTGTTCAACCTCAAGTTAAATCAGAGCGAAAACGCCATTGTTTATGTGGGGGTTGGACCGCAATTAAGTTATTTGCTTTCACACCGTTTACCTGATGCCCCGATCATTAATCAATTTATGCTGAATGATTATGTAAAGGAAGGGCTCTTCGGAATTAAAGGAGTATTGGGGTTAAAATTCAATGTGAATCACTTTCAATATGGATTTAATGTCGGATGCAATTACAACTTTAGTTATTTGCTGGATCATTCCGTTAATTACCCTGAATTCTCACATAATTTTAAATTGAAGATTTACAACTTCTATTCTAACCTATCCCTGGGATACAATTTCTAGATAGAGTTTATTTAACCGCAAACCAGTAGTAATGCGCAAAAACGTTCCGTTTATCCCTTGATTTTTGGAAAGAAGTAAGTTTATAAGACTTGCTTGAAGGATTTGCGTTCTTATATGAATGGGTGGATCAACGTCGTTCGGAACGGATATACTTCGGAAATCAGTCTTCAAAAACAATTTTCCAGGCTCCCCTGAGTTCACCGGAATGATAGCCGGTGGCTTTGTCGTTCGGATAGTGCTCGCGAATTTTCTCCAGTGTTGCCGGCTGGATATCTGTTTCCGGAACGCCATGACATAACAGACAGGCGGGCATACCAATATGGATGGCTTTATAATAAGTTTTTACATCGTTGTTGATGACAAAGGTATCCTTCAATCCGGCAGCGAAACGTGCCAGAAGCATTTCCTCTTCTGAAGTGGCAGCATTTTTCGGGTTGCGGTTTTGGGAAGAGATCCGGCCAATGTGAACCCCGAATACCTCCGAGAGTGAGTCGATGATGGGGCTGGCATTTTCATGACAGAATTCAAGGGTTGCGGCCGGCCCTTCTGTCTGAAGCCCATGACTGACCTTCATTAACAAAGCTTGTTGCGCCAACATACTCAGCGAATCACCGCGATGAATGTACGCATCGGTATCAACGGTGGATTGTTCCGTTTCTTCAGGTTCCGAGCAGGCGGTGAAAACAAAAATGGTTGCCGGAAGCAAGGCGAGAGCCATGAAAAGTTGACGCATAAAATGGGATTTGAATGGATGTTTAAGTTAGTTGTTTTGTTTGATTATCCGGATAAAAATGACTTTTTTGTCTGCTCATATACTATTTCGGAATAGAGTCATGACAGAGAATACACACCCATTCATTCCATATACACGGGAAACCTATGACGATGAAGAAATGATCCGTCGGTCTGCTGAGTTTTATGCCTGGGCCGACCAGCGTCGTTCCGTGCGTCATTTTTCACCGAAACCGGTTCCGAAAAAAGTAATGGAAAACGTGATCATGACGGCCTCCACGGCTCCGTCGGGTGCTCACAAGCAACCTTGGACCTTTTGCCTGATCTCCAATGCAGAATTGAAATCGAAGCTGCGGGAATTGGCAGAAGAGGAAGAAAAGAAATCGTACAGTGGCCGCATGAGCGATGTTTGGTTGAAAGATCTGGAGCCGCTTGGTACCGATTGGGTTAAAGAATTCATCGATGTGGCTCCCTGGATTGTGGTAGTGATGAAACGTTCATATGAATTGGATCCGGATGGGAGCAAACATCAGAATTATTATGTTTCGGAGTCCGTGGGTCTTGCTTCGGGTTTTTTGCTGATGGCCGTGCATCAGGCGGGACTCGTGGCCCTGACACATACACCAAGTCCAATGAATTTTATCGCAAAAGCACTGGGAAGACCAGAGAACGAAAAACCCTTTTTACTTATCCCTGTCGGACATCCGGCAGAAAATGCAGAAGTACCCGATTTAGTGCGAAAAAGCATAGATGAAGTCATTGAATATTATGACTAATAATTTTGTTTTTTGATAGTTTGTGGTTTTCTTTGCGGCTGAATTAACCCTTAAAAAAAGAAGAAATGTCTGATGTTAAATCAAAAGTAGTATCTATTATCGTAGATAAGTTGGGTGTTGAAGAAAGCGAAGTATCAAACGAAGCAAGCTTCACAAACGATCTAGGAGCAGATTCTCTAGACACTGTTGAGTTAATCATGGAATTTGAGAAGGAATTCAATATCGCTATTCCAGATGACCAGGCAGAAAACATTCAAACAGTTGGTGACGCTATTTCGTACATCGAAGAGAACGCTAACTAAAATTAAGCTGATTATCTTTTATTGAACTAACGGTTCGCGTATGGAATTGAAGAGAGTTGTTGTCACTGGACTAGGTGCCCTTACACCGATTG
>JBNKYR010000090.1:0-13541 GCA_050300995.1 Crocinitomicaceae bacterium
GAACAACAGGTAGTCGTTTTGTCCGTCACCGTTCGGGGTAATCACGTTTGGCGGATATACTTCCGGCAATGGATAATGACAGGTTCCGTCATCCACGATCGCTGAAGGATCATAGTTGTCTGCAATCGGGTCCGTACATCCGCAAGGTGGGATGGTAATGTCGATCGTTGCCTGGTCACCACAGTTTTTCGATGCATCAAGCCATGCATCCAGGGTAACGGTTGTCGAAGATGTATAAATCTCGATCTGGTTACTTGAGTTGCTGGTTACGGCTGTATTTCCGTTACCGAAGTCCCACTCATAATAAGTGGTGTTCTGACTGTTGTTCTGCAGTGTTACCGTCAACGGAGAACATCCATAGTCAGGAATCGCTTCGATGGCCGCCATTGGAGGATCCATCATTTCAACAAAAATACTGTCGATGTCCTGGCAAACGTTATCCGTTACGGTGAAGTAATACCATCCTGAACCGATATTCGTCCACACATTCGCATCTATGAATGAACCGGTACCCGGTTGTTCCCAGTTTGCCTGGTTGTCCCAGTGGTTCAACGGTTGACCGGTATTTCCGGAGACAAACGCCTGAACACTTCCGTCTGGCTGACATGTGGTGGTAGGATTCTGATGCAACGAGTCGATGTTCAACAACTTGTTCACGATCAGTACCACGCTATCCGTACGGGACAGACCACATGCATCGTTGAAGCTCACATAGAATACAAGGGTGTCGTGTTCTTCGTCACTACCAACGAGGTAAGAGCTGCTGGATGTGCTTCCATTTGACCAGTTGTAAGTAACCGGCTGGGTTGCATTCGTTACGTTCAGTACCTCTGCAAGGGCAGAATCACCAGGGCAGTACACGGTAAGTGTATCCACAAGGTTGTACGTCAACTGATCGACCAGCATACTGTCAACGAAAACGCTGTCGGTAACTGAACAAACCGCATCTGTTACCGTTACGTAGTACCAGCCAGTGCTGATGCCGTTGATGGATGATGCATTGGATGTGTACGTCCCTGAACTGCCTGGTCCTGTCCATGAGAACGTGGTCAAACCGGTGTTTCCGGAGACATAGGCCTGAGCAGCACCGTTTGGAGAACAGTTGATTTGCGGTACCGTAAGTATGGAGTCCACAAAAAGGTTTTGGTCTACAAGGACGACGACACTGTCGGAGGCCGTCGTCGTACAGGCATCTGTGATATCGACGTAATAGACGATTGTATCCGGTACTGTGCTGGTTGAGTTCAGATATGAAGAACTTGTTATATCTCCGTTCGACCAGTTGTAAGAAATCGGAGGCATTGCTCCTGAAAGGTTCAATACTTCTGCAAGTACCGAGTCATTCGGACAATACACGTTCAGTGTGTCTGCAAGGTTGTATACGAAGTTTGTCGGAATAGAGACATTGATAAATACGGAATCAGAAGTACACTGATAGTTGCCCAATGTATCGTATACATCCGCAACAAACGCAGTGTCTCCGGCAGGAACTACCCAGAAACCGAGGGTATCGTTGTAACCGTTGTTCCAGTTAACCACAGCGTTTGATCCGCATGGAGGTCCTGTTGCGTTAATGATAATGTTGTCAAGCCCCCAGTTGTCACAGCAAGTTCCGGAGTTCGTGAACTGTGTCCACTGGAACATGGTGTTGCTGGTCATTGCTCCCGGAGGAATTGTTACAATGTATGTATCCCATGAAGTGAAGATCGTTGCCTGTCCGCTACCGATACCTGAACCTGTTGCTGCCGATTGAGAACCTTGTGTGGTTCCGTTCGGGTTGTAATAGATGATTGGAATCCAGGTAAAACCGCCGTCGATACTGTACTGCAATTCCACACCTTCGCCGATAAGGTCCGGCCCCTCGCAAGGAGCACCTCCACCCTGTACGGCGAATACCATGTCGAAAATTAAGACACCACCACAACTTACGTCGAAACCGGCAGTGGTAATACCCGGAGGTTGTCCGGCAGTTACCGTTGATGCCCAGTAGTAAGGAGTACCTGTTGGGTTTACACCGCATGGTTCGCTATATACGTTTCCTCCGGCCGTTGTCCAGCCTGCAGGAGGTGTACCTGTGTTAAAGTCGAAGGCCTGACCGGCGTTCAGAAGGTTTGCAATGGCGCTGATGTACACCGAGTCACCCGGACAGATCGTTGTGTCCATTGGGGTAATGGTGATATTACACAGCTGTGCAAATGTTGTAGTAGTAGCGCCGATTGAAATAAGCGCGGCAAGGAATAAGTGCTTCATTTGAAGTTTTTTAATCAATGATTAGGTTGGCAATTTTCATGGATTGGTATTCCCATCCGCCTGGAAGATTCAGGTTTCTGATAATCCGGGAAAGTGCTGGCTTTGAAAAGCTGCAATCCGCTTCAACGGTTGTTTGAGCTGGAACTTCAATTCTTACAGTGAACTCGGAGTTGTCGTCGCATCCGCTGCATCCTTCGACAAATTCGAGTCCAAGTGAGTAGTTCAGAACAACCGACTCGTTTGTGGTATTTTCGATCTTCAGAAAAGCAAAGTAGCTCGGCTGCGCTTCGGCAGGGTTGGAGCAGTATACTTCTTTCCCAAAGAAATTTACGCCACTTTCCTCATGAATGAGTTGCCATTCTGCATTGTTTGCAGTTGACTGAGCGTAAGAAGAGGTGCACAACACCAGTGCAAAAAAGAGATGGGTGAAAAAACGAAAGTTTGTTGTTTTCATAGGATTAATTAAATCAGTGTTCATGTTTGACGAAGTAGGACTTCGTTAGGTTGCATTTGTCCACCGCAAATTTAGGGATTTGAGATTGAAAAGCAGGAAACAGCCCCGGAATAGCGGAAAAAATTAACAGACTCGTGTAGATCCGAGTGTTAAATCAACAGAAAATCAGGACTTCAGTATCCGCTGGTCTTTGGAAATGGCTTTGTTCTTATTGGCAAGCTGTCCGCAGGCAGCGTCTATGTCTTTTCCACGGCTGCGGCGAACGTTGACGATCATGTTCTTCCCTTCAAGATAGGCCGCGAATGCATTGACTCTTTCCGGATCGGCCTGTGCGAATTCACCGTCGTCAATGGGATTGTATTCGATGATGTTGACCTTGCAGGGCACACACCGTGCGAAATCTGCCAGTTCCTGAGCATCTTCAAGTGAATCATTGAAGTCTTTGAAAATGATGTACTCGAAAGTCACGCGGGAGCCTGTTTTCTCATAGAAGTATTGCAGAGCTTCGGCCAGGGCTTCCAGGTTGTTGCTGTCGTTGATCTCCATGATCTGACTGCGCTTGCGATCATTGGCCGCATGCAGGGAGAGAGCCAGATTGAAGCGAACTTCATCGTCGCCGAGTCGTTTGATCATTTTGGCAATTCCAGCCGTGGAAACTGTGATCCGGCGCGGGGAAATGCCCAGACCTTCTTCGGAAGTCAGCATTTCCGTAGATCGCAGCATGTTGGCGTAGTTCAGGAGGGGTTCGCCCATTCCCATGTATACAATGTTGGTCAATGGGGTTTGGTAGCGCTCTTCTGCCTGGTTTCGGAGATAAACGACCTGATCGACCATTTCTCCGGCAGTCAGGTTGCGCATCAGTTTCAGGCGTCCCGTGGCACAGAACTTACAGGCAAGGCTACAACCGACTTGTGATGAAATACAGGCTGTTGTGCGCGAAGATGTCGGAATGAGCACGCCTTCAATTACCTTGTCGTTGTCTACGGTAAACGCACACTTGATGGTCTTGTCCCGGCTGATTTGCTGATCTTTCAGTTCGATGTGATCGATGAAAAAATGTGCTTCCAGCTTTTCACGCAAGGGCACAGAAAGGTTGGTCATTTCATCGAAGGAAGCGGCGTTCTTCTTCCACAACCATTCATGGACCTGTTTTCCCCGAAAGGCTTTTTCGCCGAGTTCTGATAATTGTTGGATCAGCTCATCGCGACTCAGATCCCGTATGTTGGTCCGTGTACTCATTACTCCGCAAAGGTAGGGGATTTCGTGCCGTGAAAATCAGAAAAACAGTAAATCGGCAGATTTCACCAGGTGTTCGTTGCCAATGGCATCCTTTACACGCATGTATTCCAGGGTGTCGGCGTCGAGAAGAAGAAGGCGTGTACCTTCTTTAAGATCGATGCCAGCCGTGTTTTCGTGGTCCATGAAGGTTGGAATGGACTTCTGTGTTACCATGCCGTAATGATTCCCTTCGTAGTATGCATCGGTACGTGCCGAAACAATGCTGCAAACGACGGTAAGGGCCAGGCTGAAGAAGCCGGTGATCAGCAAAATTCTTCGGAGCGATAGAATGCGCTTCAGGCGAAAAAGCACCACGCTGAGGCAGAAGGCCAGGCTGCAAACAATGGCGAGCAGTGCCCAGGTATCGGATGAGACATTGAACAACGAAGCTTCGAATCCACCAAGGACCGGCTTGTATTCCACTGCGGGATCCAATTCCTGCTGGCAACGTTCGAGTTTTTCAATAGCTTCGGCGTCGTTCGGATCGAACTTCAGGACTTTCTCGAAAGCCCACATGGCTGTTCCGTAATGCCGGTTTCCCATTTGTGCCAGTCCGAAGTTGTAGTAAGCAGAGCTGTTGTTCGGTTCTTCTTCAATGGCTTGCCAGAACATTTCTGCGGCTTTGGCATAATCCTTTTCGCCATGCGCCTTCACGCCCTCACTGAACGGCGAAACATCTCCTGCCCATGTCGGCGCTGACAGCAGGAAAATGCATGCGATGATATGTGCGATCAGGGCTTTCATGCTTTTAGTTGCTC
The DNA here is from genome assembly GCA_050300995.1 of Crocinitomicaceae bacterium. Lineage (GTDB taxonomy): Bacteria > Bacteroidota > Bacteroidia > Flavobacteriales_D > Crocinitomicaceae > UBA4466. The sequence goes on from JBNKYR010000090.1 coordinate 4,741, forward strand.
AAGTATGGCGTGCAATTCATTGACGGCATTTTCGGAGGAAGCATTGTCGCCCCCGAAACCATAACGTTGTTGATCGCACTGGTTCATGAGTTCACGAATGCGTGTGGTCAATGCTGATTTTCCATGCTCATCCAGGTAGGCAAACATTTCCTGTCGTGAAACGGATTGCTCACCAACCAGTCCCATGTTTTTCTCTATGGCGGTGCGAAGAATGTGCTCAATGCCCGAGTAGACGCCGGTGTGGTCGCCGGAGGCCAGCTTGATCTTTAATTGAGCGAGTTCATTGGATAGCTCATGTTCTTTCTGGCGAAGCTGATGACGAACCGCAATTTCTTCTTCTGACTTTTCGCGGCGTTTGACGAAAATCAGGAAGAGCAGGGCGGTCAGGAAAGGAACGCTTACGCCCGACCAGAAAAGCGGTGAGCCGAAAAGTTCGTGATCGTTTTCGTAGATCTTTGACTTTCGGAGGCTGGCGAGTTCATCCACTTTTTCCTCGGCTGCGTCGTTTGTATCCTCGATCTCTTCCACCACGAAATCTTTGTTCTTTTTCACGGTCAGGGTCGATTCATCGGTTTTTACGGTGACGTATTTTTCTTCCTTCACATCAAAGTAGGAGATACTGGATGCGGGGAGGGAAAGTTCACCGTATTTGCTGACCTGGATGTTGTATTCATAGCTGATACTTCCTTCTGCACCCTGGGATGTGTAGGAGAAGTTTTCCTCGATTTCGGGATCGCCATAAATGATAAAACCTTGCGGTAATTCGGGTTTTGGTTCCAGGATATTCTGGAGGTTTCCGGTTCCTGAAACGACAATGCGAAGTTTGAAGACGTCACCTTGTTTCAGGTTGTGATCTTCCACGAAACGTTCGATGTCGAAACGGCCGACAGCGCCGATAAAATCCGCAGGGGGATCGGGTGGCAATGGCTTGATGGTGATCACGGCGCTGGAAGAGGTGAGCGGGAACGGGCGGTAATCGTCGTAGAGCGACATCGTGAATGACCTGATCTTGAAGTCGCCTGTGCCCACAGGGAAAATCACGTTGCGGTCGTATTCAAAGGTGAAGAAATCCATTCCGCGGAACAGTTCCAGTTCTGTTTTTGTGACGCCGTTGTTGCCGATCGGGTGTTTGTCGATGGCACCTTTCATGGAATACGGCACGTAGCGATCAAGGTAAGTCGGGTTGAAGCGCGAGTAGACCTTCGCTGACACCAGTACCGGCTCTCCTTCATACAAGGTTGTTTTGCTGGTCTGGATCACTCCGAAAGCCGGATCGCGCAATTGCTGGGCGGTCACATCACTTGATGTCATTTCGGTTTTGTCGCCAACTGTTACCACCACCGTATTGGACTTATAGGTTTTGTTGCCTTGTTTTACATAGGCCGGTCCGATAGTGTATTTTCCTGATTTGGAGAAAGCTCCTGTCCGTGAAAAACGGTAATACGTAACGATCTTCCCGGTGTTGTAATCGATCTCGGTATTCATTCCGTCCATCATGTCCTGTCCGAAAACAAAGCAGCCCGGCAGGTTGTCCACCTCGATTTCTCCCTGAACGGTGGAATTTACGTGAATGACCACGGTTTCGCCGACGTCGGCTGTTCGCGGTTCAATGGAAAGAACAACCGTATTGGACTGTGCCTGGCACAATTGTGTGATGAATGAAACCGATATGAGTGTAAACAATCGCATGTTACCAGTCTTTTCCTGATTTTGGCGAAGAATTTCCGCCTTTATCTCCCCCCATTTTACGTTTGGTTTCTGCTTCGTCACGCATCAGTTTATCCAGCATGCGGTCGACGGTTTTGTTCTGGAGGGTTCCTTCGCCGGATTGGTTCTGGTTTCCTCCGTTAGGTGTGTTCTGATTGTTATTGCCGTTATTCCCGGAGTTGTTGTTTCCCTGATTATTGTTGTTTTGGTCTCCCTGGTTCCCCTGATTGCCATTGTTGTTCTGGTCGCCCTGGTTTCCGTTGTTCGAGTTATTGTTGTCCCCGCCGTTGTTATTGTTCTGATCGTTCTTCTGCTGCTCTTTCTGCTTGCGGATGGCTTCGGAAAGGTTGTAGCGGGTCTGATCGTCGTTAGGGTTCTGGCGCAGCGATTCCTTGTACGCATCGATGGCGCCCTGATAGTCCTTTTTCTTCATCCGGGAATTGCCGATGTTGTGATAGTTATCGGCCTTTTCCTGCTTGGTTTTCTTGCTGTTTCCGCTTTGCTGGTAGATCTTTTCTGCGCGTTCGAATTCACGGGCTTTGTACGCGGACTGTCCCATTTCGTCGGAGAGATCGACATCGTCCGGTGCTCCTTTTTGCGCTGATTCATAGTACTCGAGGGCCTGTCCATAATCCTGATTTTTATAGGCTTTACGCGCCATGTCCAGGGTATCACGCCAGTTTTGTCCGCTCGCAGAGAAGCAGACGATCAACACAGCAATATGGAGAACGACTTTCATACTATTTAATAAAGCGATCCAAAAAGCCAACATATTGTCCGGACCAGAGCAAATACGTCAACCAGAAGATCAAAGAGATGAAGAGCGGGATCTGATAACGCTCTTCTTTCACTTCGAAATCTAAGGTATCAATTTTCGTGCGCTTCATCTGGTTAATTTCTGTTAATAAAGCCGAAAGATCCGGAAATTCATCAGAAGTGGTATGGGCGTGCCCGCCTCCTTTTGAGGCAATTTTTTCGATAAAGGACTTGTTCAGTTTTGAGATCACCGTCTTGCCCATTGCATCCGTTTTGTATCCGAGTTCGGGACGGTCCGGATTTTTGGGGATGACACCTCCTTTGGCGGTGCCGATTCCCATTACGATCAACTGGATTTTGCTATCGCGGATCTTCCGGAGAACAAGGTCCGGATTGGTTTCGTGATTTTCACCGTCTGTTACGAGCAGAATGCCTTTGGTGGTCTTTTCTTTCGTGAACATGTTGGAGGCGACTTCCAATGCTTCGGCGACGTTGGTTCCCTGGCTGCTTAACAGGTAGGTTTCGATCTCGTCGATGAAGAGTTTGGCGGCAGGGTAATCGCGGGTGAGCGGGAGGTGTACAAAGGCATGGTTCGCGAAGAGGCACAAGCCGATCTTTTCGCCGTGCAGGTTGTTTACCAGTTGTACGAGGGCGCGTTTGGCGACATCCAATCTGGAAAGATCATCGCTGATGTCGTGGGCATTCATGGAATTGGAGATGTCCAGACAAATGACCAGTTCCAGTGTTTCGGACGTGCCGGCCACTTTTTTCTTTCCGTAGATCGGTTGGGCGAGGGCGATGATGAGGAGTGCCAGGGCGTTCCGGAAAAAGAAATAGCGGGCAAAGCTACTGAAGGTGGAAACCGGTTTCAGATAGGAGCGCACCACGCGATCGCTTGTCCGCCCAACCAGTCGATTGTGCCGGTAAACGTTGTACAGGTACACGCCGGTAACGGGAATCAGCAGGAACAAAAGATTGAGTGCTGACGGAACTTTGAACATTACGTGATCGGCGCCGGTTCCATGTGCCGCACCGATTACTTTGAGGATGACAAAATAGAGTCCCCAGAAAATCAGTTCCCAAACTACGATCGCTGCAATGATCCATTTGATCCGATATGTCATGCGGCCGTTAATCATTGTAGCGGAAGAGAATGTAGTTGCCGAACCAGGTGATCATCAGGAGCACAAAGGCCCAGTTGAGAAAAGCTTGCGGATTGGAAGGCGGTTCGGATTTAAAATGCTGGTCTTCCATCTTGCGTTTCTCCAGTTTTTCGATCTCTTCATAGATCGACTTCAGGCTTTTTTCGTCAGTGGCCCGGAAGTATTTTCCGTTGGTGATGTCGGCGATCCGCATGAGGGTCATTTCATCGATCTCCACGGGCATGGTGCTGTACTGCACGCCGAATGGGCCAATCACTGGCATGGCAGCATCACCGTTGCTTCCCATTCCGATGGTATAGACACGGATGTTCTTGGCGCGCGCCAGTTCGGCTGCTGTTTCCGGGGAAATTTCACCGGCGTTGTTACTTCCGTCCGTCAGGAGAATGATCACCTTGGAAGCAATGCTGTCGTTGCGAAGTCGTGTGACGGCGGTTCCCAATCCGGTACCGATGGCGGTTCCTCCTTCGATGCGATCACTGTTGATCTCGTCGATCTGTTTTTTGAGTGCCACGTAGTCCAGGGTAGCAGGACAGGCTGTGTAGGCTTCACCGGCGTAGACTACCAATCCGATGCGGTCGCCTGTACGTCCGTCTACAAATTCCTTGGCTACCTTCTTGGCAGCTTCAAGCCGGTTCGGTTCGAAGTCGCGTGCCAGCATGGACAGGGAAACGTCCATGGTCAAAATGATGTCGATCCCGTTCTTGTAGTTCTTGTCGAAATCGTCGTACTGTGCCCAGTGGAAGGGTTTTGCCATGGCAAAGATGAGCAGGGCGGCTACGATGCCATACATGAGCAGGGTGAGTTCCCTGACCCGTGAGATCCAGCGTGAGCCGATGCTTTTCTGATCGTCTGAGCCACGGGAGAATTTGACGTCACCCTTGCGGTTCTTTTCCAGGATGTAGATAATGACCAGTACTACCGGAACCAGGCACATCAGCCAGAGCCAGTTCGGAGCGAAGAATTCGTACTCCCAGAATCGTATGTTCCAGTTAGTCAACATTGTCAAATTCCAGCGGACTTGTTTCTGCTACCACCTGTTTGGCCTCTGTGGACACGCGAAGGATGGCCACAACATCAGGATTGGATTTGGCGAATTTTACCATGTCGGATTGTGAAAGGATCCGAACGATGACATCCACGGTTTCTTTTTCCAGTCCTTTTTGGGTCAGGATCAGGGTAGTTTCGTACGTTGTTTTTTCGAGTAATGAAATATCGTATCGGCTTGTCAGGTAGGAACGCAGGATGTAGGACAATTCTACAAAGTGTTCCTTGAGCCGGTCTTTTTCCCAGAGTTTGGCCTTTTCGAGTGCCTCAATGGCAATGATGGTTCTGTCGCGGAGTGAGATCGGGCGTTCGTCCTCCTCGTCTTCGGCTTCGCGTCGTTTGCGAATGATCCGCCGGATGACAAAGAAAGCGACGATTGCTACCACGATCAGCGAGATCCACCACCAGTGTTCTTTGAGGAAGGCGCCGAGTGAAAAAGGATTCGGAGGAACATCGGCGTAGTTCTCTTTGATGTCGTAGAGGTCAACGCCTTTGATCGGGTCTGAGAGGTAACAGGCGACGCTGATATCCTTGAAGTGAAATGTTGAATCGTTGATCAGGATATCCGGGCCGGGCAGGAGAAACAGACCGCTGTCCCATGCTGTGACCACGTACTGACCGATCCAGTGGGTTGTTTTGTCTTTGTAGGAGTAGGTTTGTTCGCAATCATCCAGGATCTCGAATTCAATGCCGTCGGTGGACAGGGTGCCATTTTCCGAAACCATGCGGGCCTGGATACTGTTCTGCTGCGGCTGAAAAACGATCGAGTCTCCTGCTTTGGTCTTAACGCTGTAGGTGAGCGTGACCGGTTGTCCTATCACGATCTTGTCTTGCGAAATACGTGCGTCGAGAACCTGTCCGTGAATGAATCCGGAGAGAAGCAGGAAGCCGTATATCGCGAGGTGTTTCATCTGTTTTGAAACAAGTGTACAAGCGGTTTGATAAAGTCTTCGTTGGTGGAAACAGCCACGTAGTCGATGCCGGATTTCTTGAACTCACTGCCGAGTTTTATTTCGAAGTCCTTGAATCGCTGCGCGTGGATCTCTTTGGCCTGTTTACTGGCAGTATTCACCCAGGTTGTTTCTCCGGTTTCGGAATTGAACATCTGAACGATCCCGATATCCGGCAATTCACTTTCGGCGGCATCGACCAGGCGCAGGGCGATCATGTCGTGTTTTTTGCGTGTCACTTTCAGGCCTTCCATGAAATCGTGCTGGTCCATGAAGTCGCTCATGACAAAGGCAATGCTCCGTTTTTTCTGGGTATTCCGGAAAAACTTCAGCGCCTCGCTCAGGTTGGTGCCGGTGCTTTCCGGTTTGATCTCGATGAGCTCCCGAAGGATGACAAGTGCATGCTTGCGCCCTTTTTCCGGGGCAATGTACTTCTCGATCTTGTCGGAAACGAAGATGGCGCCGACCTTATCGTTATTGCTGATGGCAGAGAAGGAGAGTACGGCAGCAATCTCCAGCGCAAGATCGCGTTTGGTCTTTTCGTTCCAGCCGAAATTCTCGGAGCCGGACACGTCGATGATGAGCATGACCGTGAGTTCGCGTTCTTCATCGAAGACCTTGACGTAGGGTTCATTGAAGCGGGCCGTCACGTTCCAGTCGATGGTACGCACTTCGTCGCCAATGTGGTAATCGCGTACTTCGCTGAAAGCCATACCACGCCCTTTGAACGCCGAATGGTATTCTCCGGAGAAAATGTGCTTTGTCAGCCCTTTGGTTCGAATCTCCAGCAGGCGGATCTTTTTCAGCAGTTCTTTCGTATCCATGAGCGGATTATGGAACCTCTACTTTGTTGATGATCTTGCTGACCACGTCTGCGGAGGTAATGTTTTCTGCTTCTGCTTCGTAGGTGAGTCCCATACGGTGGCGCATTACGTCGGCGGCAACCGCACGAATGTCTTCCGGAATCACAAAGCCACGTCCCTGCAAAAAGGCAAAGGCTTTGGCTGCCAGGGCAAGGTTGATGCTGGCACGCGGAGAACAGCCGAAGCTGATCATTGGTTCCAGGAATCCGAGGCCGTATTTTTCGGGTTCACGTGTTGCATACACGATGTCTACGATGTATTGTTCGATCTTTTCGTCGAGGTAGACCTGTTTTACCAGTTCCCTGCAACGTTGAATGTCTTCTGCGCTCACCACTTTGGTCGCTTTCGGAATTCCTTCCATGCGCACGTTGGCCCGAACGATCTTCTTTTCTTCTTCGCGGCTTGGGTAATCGAGGATCACTTTCAGCATGAAACGGTCGACCTGTGCTTCGGGCAGGGGATAGGTTCCTTCCTGCTCGATCGGGTTTTGCGTGGCCAGCACCAGGAACGGTGAAGGAAGCGCGTAGGTCTCGTCACCGATAGTGATCTGTCGTTCCTGCATGGCTTCGAGTAGTGCACTCTGCACTTTTGCCGGAGCCCGGTTGATCTCATCTGCGAGCACGAAGTTCGAGAAGATCGGTCCTTTTTTCACGGTGAAATTCTCGGTTTTCTGACTGTAGATCAAGGTTCCCGTAACGTCGGCAGGCAGGAGGTCAGGGGTGAACTGGATCCTGCTGAAATCAACGTCGATGGCATCGGCCAGGGTTTTGATGGCGAGCGTTTTCGCCAGTCCGGGAACACCTTCGAGCAATACGTGTCCATCAGCAAGCAGCGCGATCAGCAACCTGTCCATCATGTGGTTCTGTCCAACGATCACCTTGGCAACCTCTTCGCGAAGTTGTTTGATGATGAATGATTCCTGCTTGATCTTTTCACTTACAATGCGTAGTGCTTCAGCGGGGTTCATAGGGTTGTGTTGATTTTCAGTCATAAGCGCATTTATGGAACTAACAAAGTTGGGAAGATAAATTCTGAAACCCTTGATATTGCTGTTAATTAATGTTAACATTGTTTGGTGAAATGCTGATTATTAAAGGGATGGAGCAACGTTTGTGTAAAGAGTGCGGGGCAAAGCTTTCGGGGCGGAGGGATCAGAAATTCTGCTCGGATTATTGCCGTAATACGCACAACAATCGTCTGAACGAGGACGCCACGAAATACGTGCGTCGCATCAATAACATTTTACGGAAGAACCGTCGGATCCTGGCGCAGTTGAATCCCAAGGGAAAGGTCACGGTGGACGGCATTACCCTGGCCGAGGAGGGGTTCAATTTTCACTATTACACCAATATCTACACGACCAAAACCGGTTCGACGTACTATTTCTGCTACGAGCAGGGTTATCTGAAGATGGATAACGACCGCTATATGCTTGTGCTCAAGCAGGATTATGTGAAGTAATTCCGGAGGGACCTTTGATCAAGAAAAGATTGAAGACCCCAGAAAAAAATCGGTCCGTCATTCTGTTGCACAGCGTCGTGGCTCTCACTTTTTCCATTGTCCTTCCATCATCCCTTTTCACCATGATTTTTTAAGAGGGTTTGCAAAAGTATGTTTTTCGTCAAGGCGCTGAAAGGCTATATGAATCACCCTGACGACGAGCGTCAGGGGAGCCTTGCATCGCTTGCGGGAAAAACACTCCGGGAGGGCAAATTCTAAAAAAATCACTATGAAAAAGTATCCTGAACTTAACGAAACGAACCGGATGAAGCGTGATGCGATGCAGCAACAGCTTGACGAACTCATCTTGTTTCAATCCTTGCAAAGCGAAAGCGAAGGCATGCACGAATTGTATCATGGGAATGCCCAAGCCATTGCATACGGGCTTCAACCGTGGATTGATGCACTGGAAAAATCGCTGAAACGATCATGCTGATCGAAAGGACTGCTTTGGCAGTCTTTTCTATAGAATCTGTAGCCAGGCCATCGGGTGATCCTGTAAGGGATACAGCTGGTTGTTGACCTCCTGAAAGAAGTTGAGCGAAAGGCAATAGGCATAGCAATTGTTTGAAGGCAACTGGACAGTTCCCTGGTCAGAAAGAAGATCGTTTACCGGAGTCACTGCGGATCCGAACGAAAGGAGTGGCTGGCCGGGTGTCAGCGGGGCGTACTTTGTTCCGTTGTACCCGAATTCGGGCAGTTCCAGCAGATGGAGCGTGAGTTGCACGTGGCTAGTGCCTTTCGGGTAGTTGGAGCACTTCAGGTTGTTCAGCGACCAGGTCAACTGATTGCCATTGCGGGTAAATGCCGGCAGGTTT
>JBNKYR010000091.1:0-13360 GCA_050300995.1 Crocinitomicaceae bacterium
CCCTGGAAGATAAGCCAAGGAGCAAGTTCTCACAGAAAACACGGATCAGGTACAGGCTTCAGGTATAGTTCCTGCTAGGGTATCAGGCATCACATCACACCTCTGAAAATACACACATGCAACTAAGTAATATCAAGTATTACAAAACTACAAAATTGTTTCATCAATGACCGTGCCGTGCGGGTTTTTGCCCGAAGAGGAGATTCTTTCGTGAAAGGAATTCGCGAATTGGTTGTTTTGGCTCGTTTCAGGTGACTTTTCAGGTGCATTTTGTTCACTTCCAACCGGATGAAATACGAGGGGTGAAAAAGCCCTTATTTAGAATGATTTTAAATTAATTGAACGCACTTCAAAATTGTCACAAAACTGTCATGGAATCTGACAATTCTACTAAATTTGCTTGCGTCAAAAAGTGTTTTTTTGGCGTTAGACTAACAGTTTTTTACATGAAAATATCTAGTAGTCAGATGTTTAGAAATTTTAACAATTGGTGCCTTGGCGCAATTACTTTCCTGTTTTTGGCTGGCACATTCAACGCGTACGCGCAAGGCGAAGATCTTTTTAAGGCCAAATGTGCGACATGTCACCAGGTGTTCAAGGATGGAACCGGGCCAAAGTTGTATGGTGTTCGTCAGAAGTGGGAAGACGGTGGTGCCAAGGAAGGATCAATTTTCCAATGGGTAAATGATTATGAGGTGGCTGCTGCCAACGATCCGTACGCGGCATCGGTGATGGCGTCGAAGCCAACCAATATGAATAAATTCCCTGAACTGACTCAGGAACAGATTGCTTCAATCTTTGACTGGGTTGATTCTCAGGAAGAAGGTGGTGGTAGTGCTGCGGCTTCAGCGACTGCGGCAACAGCAACCGGAGAAACGGAAGAATCATCCATGGGATGGGTTTGGATCGTACTCGGTGTTGTATTCATTGTGATTGTTCTTGCTGTTGGAGGTGTTCGTCGTCAATTGAAGGCTGCTACCGCTGAAGCAGAAGGTGGTGAGTTCGATGATACAATGAGCTACACGGAAGAGTTGAAGTCATGGGCATGGACCAATCGTCGTTTTGTTGCGATTGGAGGTCTTGTTGTTGTGATTTCCTGTGTTGTAGTGTTGTTCCTTTGCCTCTACTCCATCAATATCATGGAAAACTATCAGCCTTCACAGCCAATTGAATTCCCACACGATATTCACGCTGGCACGAATGGCATTGATTGTAAATACTGTCACAACTCTGTTGACAAGTCGAGAACGGCTGGTTTGCCAACGGTGAATGTGTGTATGAACTGTCACAAGCAAATTACAGGTGCGGGAGCGCAGGTTGCGAAAATCGAGAAGATTTACGAAGCGGCTGGTTGGGATCCGGTAGCACTGAAGTTCACAAACGAAACCAAAGAGATCGTATGGAATAAGGTACACGTTCTTCCTGATCACGTTTACTTCAATCACTCACAGCACGTAGTGGTTGGTGGTGTTGATTGTAAGCAGTGTCACGGCGACATGACCAAGCGTAAGGAAACTGCGCAGGTAATGTCTGTGGAAGAACTGAACAAGGTGGAAGGAAACATTCCGCTGACCAAACGAACCCTGACAATGGGATGGTGTATCGAATGTCATCAGGAGAAGGAAGTTTCTCTCGGTTCATTGGATACAAAAGGTGATGGATACTACAATGAGATCCACCGTCGCTTGTTGAACAACGACAAGTCACTTTACGGCAAATACCTCGAAGATGGTAAAGTTACCGTGAAAGAATTGGGCGGATGGGAATGTGCAAAATGTCACTACTAATAAATAAGAACACGAAGAATTCGAAATAAGATGGGAATGACAAAGAAATATTGGAAAGGAATGGACGAGTTGAAGGAGACTCCTGCGTTCCTTGCATCCAGAGATCAAGAGTTTCCAACACAGACATCAGTTGAGGAATTTTTAGGAGATGAAAACCTCCAGGAAACGTCCACGGCTCGCCGTGACTTCCTGAAGTTCCTCGGATTCAGTGTTGCTGCGGCTACGGTAGCAGCATGTGAGGCTCCGGTGGTCAAGGCGATTCCATACGTAAACAAGCCGGAGGATGTAACGCCGGGTATTGCAAACTGGTATGCGTCTACCTATTATGATGGAAACTCTTATGCCAGCATCCTTGTGAAGACCCGTGAAGGTCGTCCCATCTTTATTAAAGGAAACAAGGATTACGGTATCACGAAAGGAGCAACGAATCCGCAGATCATTGCTTCCGTACTCGGACTGTACGACAGCGAGCGTCTGCAGGGACCAACTAAGAATGGTGAGTTGCAGAGCGGATACGCGGATGTCGATAAAGAGATCATTAAGAAGCTGAAGGCTGCCAAGAAGGTAGTAGTGATGTCGGGAACGGTGATCAGTCCGTCGATCCAAACAGCATTGGGAGACCTTTCCGTTGCTTTGGGAGGTGTACGCAACCCTGATACATGGGCAGTGGACAACCCGAACTTTGAACACATTCAGTACGATGCGGTTTCTTATGCCGGTATGCGTGCTGCCAATAAGAAATCTTTCGGATTGACACTTGACGGAACAAGTGCAACGGATGGAATCATTCCGGATTACGATTTCTCTAAAGCAAAAACGATTGTAAGTGTTGGTGCTGACTTCCTGAACAGCTGGTTGTTGCCAACACAGTTTGCTCCTCAATACGCAATGCGTCGTAATCCTGACGGAGAATGGATGAGCAAACACTTCCAGTTTGAATCAGTGATGTCTATTACCGGTTCAAATGCGGATGTACGTGCGATGATCAAGCCATCTGAGCAGGCAAACGTTCTCGGATATATGTTGAGTAAAATGGGGGGCTCCGTTGCAGGGGCACCGACCAACCTTTCCGAGGGAGCAAAGAAGGCTGCAGATGAGGCCGTAAAGGCATTGAAAGCATCAGGATCCGAATCACTCGTGGTTTGTGGTTCCAATGATCCTTCGGTACAGATTCTGGTAAACCGATTGAACCTTAAGATCGGTGCTTATGATAAGACGATCAATGTAAACAACCGTATCAACCTCTTCATGAGTCAGGATGCGGCTGCAGATCGTTTTGTAAAGTCAGTGATTGCAGGAAAGGAAAAAGATACAGCGGTTATTTTCTACAACACCAACCCTGGATACACCCTGTCAAACGGTGCTGAATTCATGGCGAAGGTAAAAGAGATGAAACTTTCTGTTTCCCTCTCCGGATATGCAGACGAAACAGCAAGTAACTGTACTTATGTATGTCCTGATCACCATGCACTGGAAGGATGGAGCGACATGAACGTGACCTCCGATCCTACGTACATGGGTGGACATTACGCAGTGGCACAGCCGACGATCCGTCCGTTGTGGAACACTGCTTCGGTGATCGAAACTCTTGAAGTATGGGCCGGTAAGGCCAAGCGTGGAGGTAAGGATTCTACTGTGGCTTACGATTTCATTCGTGGCCTCTGGGAATTCTGGGGCTTCCCGAACCAAACGAAATATACGGATGCACAGACCTACTGGAACATGGTCGTACACAACAGTACTGACAATGACTATGTACCTGCTGCACCTACCGCTCCTGCTTTCGATGAGGCAGCTACAAGCGGATTGAAATTCCCGAAAGGCGGTGACCTGGAAGTGGTGATGTACCAAAAAGCTTCTATTGGTACGGGAGCTCAGGCAAACAACCCATGGTTGCAGGAGATGCCGGATCCACTGTCTAAAGTGACATGGGATAACTACATTACGATGAATCCTGTTGAAATGGAAGGCAAGTATGCTACTACCTTCGATCAGGAGCATGGTTTGAACATGGCTTCAGTAACCGTTGGAGGGAAAGAATTGACCCTTCCGGTTTATCCGATGCCGGGGCAGGCGCCAGGAACAGTAGGTATCGCCCTTGGTTACGGACGTGGAGCGAATGGTGAGAAGATTGGTAAGGCAGCTTACCAGACTGCTCAATATGGTGGGTACATGACCGATGAGAATGGCAAGCCAATGCCAATCGGTGGAAATGCATTCCAGTTTGTGAGCATGTCAAACGGTACAATGTCGTATGATGCGACCGGCTCGCTTAAGCAAGTTGACGGAATGTACCTGATCGGGGCAACACAGCTTGCTCAGACAGTAATGGGACGTCACTCGATTGTTCGTGAAACAACACTAAGCATTTATCAAACACGTGAGTCTGAGGCATACAATCCTCCTCACATGTTGCAAAAACTGGATGAGCACGGTAACCACGTTGAGCGTCCGGTAGAAGAATTTTCCCTGTGGGATGAGCATCCGATTGAAAATATCGGTCACCGATGGGGAATGACCATCGATCTCTCTTCTTGTATTGGTTGCGGATCATGTTTGATCGCATGTCAGGCTGAAAACAACGTGCCGGTTGTTGGTAAGGATGAAGTTCGTCGTGGACGTGAAATGCACTGGCTGCGTTTGGATCGTTACTTTGCTTCTGATGAGGAGGCAGCTATCGGTCTGCGTAAGGACGATAATACATTCAACAACGGACTCGGAGAGAAGGCAGCTGAAAACCCACAGGTGGTTCACATGCCAATGATGTGTCACCACTGTAACCATGCTCCATGTGAGACGGTTTGTCCGGTTGCGGCAACCACACACAGTGGAGAAGGTCTGAACATGATGGCGTACAACCGTTGTATCGGTACTCGTTACTGTGCAAACAACTGTCCGTACAAAGTCCGTCGATTTAACTGGTTCAACTATCCTACTTATAAAGCACAACGTGAGATCAACCCTGCACAGGACGATATCGGCCGTATGGTACTGAATCCTGATGTGGTTGTGAGAACACGAGGTGTGATGGAGAAATGTTCATTCTGTGTACAGCGTATCCAGGCAGGAAAACTTGAAGCGAAAAAAGATGGTCGTCCTGTAATGGATGGTGATGTGACTTCTGCTTGTGCGGATGCATGTCCTACCAATGCGATCACTATAGGTGACTGGAACGATGTGAAGTCAATGGTACGTAAGAGTGCTGATGACAAGCGTTCATACCAGGTACTGGAAGAAGTTGGAGTGAAGCCGAACGTTTGGTTCAAGGTGAAAGTCCGAAATGAGGAAAATGCCCTCTTGAATGAACTTCAGGAAGTTGCACACCATGGTGGGGAAGAGCATGCTGAAGAAGCAGGTCATGGAGAAAACAATCATCATTAATTTGAATAAAACCCAATTGTAATGCATAAGGAAGCAGCAATTAGAGAACCGCTCATTTTAGGCCATAAGACCTATCACGACGTTACGGAAGATGTTTGTAAGCCAATTGAGGACAAGGCACCACGTATGTGGTACATCCTGTTCGGAATTGCACTGATCATCGGTCTGTATGGAGTGGGCTGTATTTTATACCTTCTCGGAACCGGTGTCGGTGTCTGGGGATTGAACAAGACGATCGGTTGGGCCTGGGATATCACCAACTTTGTATGGTGGGTCGGTATCGGACACGCCGGAACACTGATCTCCGCGGTACTCTTGTTGTTCCGTCAGAAGTGGAGAATGGCGATCAACCGTTCGGCAGAAGCGATGACGATCTTCGCGGTATTCATGGCTGGATTGTTCCCGCTGATCCACATGGGACGTCTCTGGTTGGGATATTGGGTATTGCCTTTGCCAAACCACTTCGGATCGCTTTGGGTGAACTTTAACTCACCGCTCCTTTGGGACGTATTCGCGATCTCGACGTACCTTTCGGTTTCACTGGTATTCTGGTACATCGGTCTGATTCCTGACTTTGCAACTATTCGTGACCGTGCCAGGAAGCCGATCTCGAAGAAAATGTATTCCATCCTTTCCTTCGGATGGTCAGGACGCGCGAAGCACTGGAACCGTTTCGAACTCGTTTCACTCGTGCTCGCAGGTCTTGCAACACCACTCGTATTCTCTGTACACTCTATCGTATCCTTTGACTTTGCCACATCGGTGATTCCGGGATGGCATACCACGATCTTCCCTCCGTACTTCGTTGCGGGAGCCGTATTCTCCGGATTCGCGATGGTACAGACGCTCCTTTTGATAATGCGTAAGGCGATGAACCTTGAGGCATATATCCACACGAAACACGTGGAGTACATGAACATCGTGATCATGGTTACCGGTTCTATCGTAGGAACGGCATACATCACCGAGTTGTTTATCTCATGGTACTCAGGTGTAGAATATGAAGCTTACGCATTCATGAACCGTGCAACCGGACCATACTGGTGGGCTTACTGGTCAATGATGACCTGTAACGTAATCTCTCCACAGTTGATGTGGTTCCGTAAATTGCGTCGTAGCCTTCTGTTTACCTTCTTCATTTCGATCGTGGTAAACATCGGTATGTGGTTCGAGCGTTACGTGATCATCGTGACATCACTGCACCGTGATTACCTGCCTTCATCATGGAGTATGCACTATCCGAGCCACATCGATATTGGTGTGTACATCGGAACCATCGGACTCTTCTTTGTGTTCTTCCTTTTGTTTGCCCGTTACTTCCCTGTACTGGCATTGAACGAGATCAAGAGTATCCTGAAGACATCCGGAGAATCTTACAAGAATGCACCGGATGATCATCATCACCCGACGCCGGCACCTGCTCCTGAAGTAGCAGCGGCGCCAGAGGCGACGGAAACAAAAGAGGATGAGAATTCCGCTGAGGAAAACAATTAATTAAGAAAAGAATTACAATCGACAGGACATGGCAGACCAGGTAATATATGCAATGTATGACGACGACGAAGTACTGAAAGACGGTGCGAAGAAGTTGGTCGCAAAAGGCGTGAAAGTGGACGAAGTGTTTTCTCCTTTCCCTATTCACGGGATCGATCCGATCATTGGAGTGGTACACACTCGATTGGGAATTTTCGCCTTCATTTACGGATTGATCGGGTTGACATTGGCAACTATCGGTATGCGTTACTTCATGGTAGCTGACTGGCCGATGATCATTGGTGGTAAGCCGAACTTCTCCTATCTGGAGAATATCCTTTCCTTCATTCCGATCAGTTTCGAGTTCACTGTATTGTGTGCAGCACACGGTATGGCGATCACTTACCTGATTGCAAACAGAACATTGCCAGGAATGAAGGCACAGAACCCAGACCCGCGTACAACGGACGACCGCTTTGTAATGGAGCTTCGTACGTCTTCCAACTCAAAGTTCTCAGCAGATGAGCTGACAGCGATGGTGAAGGAAACAGGAATTGTGGAGTTGGAACAAAAAACGATTTAATAATTTTTCATAGAAGCCAGATGAAAATGACATTGAAAGTATCAGGTATAGCAGTTGCAGCGATCTCCGCATTTATGTTGGGATCGTGTGGAGCGGATCCGGACAGCCCGGGACTCGAATACATGCCGGACATGTACCGTTCAGCAGCCATCGAACCATACGTGGATTACGGTGAGGTTCGCGGTGAAGAGAACATGGACGCGAAAATGAAGTTGTCGGCGATGACACCTCCTGCAGGAACTATTCCTTACTATGGAACGGATTCAGCGACTGTTTCCCTGATGTTGCCATTTGCGTACAAAGCAAATGCTTCATTTAAAGAAACACACGGTATGTACGGTGCGGAACTGGCCTCCGGTGATGAAGACACCTATGCAATGGCTGTGTCAATGAGCAACCCGCTTAAACTGACTGAAGCAAATGCAGAAGAGATTTTCGCACAGGGGAAATACCTTTTCGAATCACGTTGTGCACACTGTCATGGTAAAGGTGGCGACGGAAACGGTCCGATGGTAGCCAGTGGTGCTTATGTGGGTGTTCCTGATTATGCAAACTTGAAAAACCTGAGTGACGGACAAATGTTCTACTCAATCTATTACGGTCGAAACATGATGGGAGCACACGGTTCTATCCTGAACAAGAAGGAGATCTGGACCCTCGTACACTACATCAGAAAGTTCCAGTATAAAGATTACGGTCCGGGAATGGCAACTGCAACTCCTGCTGAAGAAGGTGGTGATGTGGCAGCAGAAGGAGGGAATACTCCGGAACCAGTGAACCCGTAAGAGTAAACAAGTATAAATTTGACTAACATACGAAGATGGAATTCAAAGTATCAAATAAGGCAAAAACGTTAACACTGGCATTGATGATCGTTGGTGTGCTGTTTACAGGCATTGGTATTGCAATGAATGTAGGAGACGAGCATTTCTCGCAGCGCTTCCTGGCGAACGGTCTGATCAATAGCTTCTTTTTCTTCGGAATCGGGTTGGGAGCACTGTTCTTCCTGGCTCTTCAGTATGCTACCGAGACTGGTTGGTATGCTGTGATCAAGCGAGTAATTGAAGGTGTTGCAGGATGGTTGCCTTACGGAATTGGTTTCATGGTGTTGATCCTTGCAGTGATTTCTGCAATGAAAGGTGCACACATCTATCTCTGGATGGACTCTGAATACACGACTGAAGGAAGTCATCACTACGATTCGATCATTGCCGGTAAATCACCTTACCTGAACCTGGCCTTCTTCTGGATTCGTACAGTGGTTTACCTTGGTGTATACTATATCTTCTGGATGGGCTTCCGTAAGCGTTCCCTCGAAGAAGATAAAGTTGGTGGTACTGAGATTCACTTCAAGAACTACCGTCGCGGAGCATTGTTCCTGGTGTTTTTTGCGGTATTCAGCTCTACTTCTTCCTGGGATTGGTTGATGTCAATTGATGTTCACTGGTACTCAACACTCTTCGGATGGTATACATTCTCCGGAATCTGGGTTTCCGCAATGGTAACCATGGTGATCCTGACACTTTACCTCAAGAAGCAGGGATACCTTCCTAAAGTAAATGATAGCCACATTCACGACCTTGGAAAATGGACCTTCGCGATCTCTTTCCTTTGGTCTTACCTCTGGTTCTCTCAGTTCATGCTGATCTGGTATGCGAACATCGGTGAAGAGGCGACTTACTACATTATGCGAATCGAGAACTTCAAATTGTTGTACTTCTCTATGTTCGTGATCAACTTTGCATTCCCAATGTTGCTGCTCATGTCGCGTGAAGCAAAGCGAAGTGCAAACATCCTGACTTTCGTGGGACTGGTTATTATGGCAGGCCACTGGTTGGACGTATATATTATGGTTTCGGCGGGATCAATGGGTGCTCAGGCACACATCGGATTCCTTGAGATCGGAATGGCGGTATTGTTCCTTGGACTTTTCATCCGCATTGTTCTGACCAACCTGACCAAAGCACCTCTTACTCCATTGAATCACCCATTCCTGGACGAGAGTATTCATCACGAGATTTAAGCAGAAAATTAGTTATCACAGGTAATATTAGAATAGATGGTAAGTAAATTGATCATATTAGGCGTAATAATTTTGGGAGTGATTGCCATTGCCCAAATGATGCGGGTATACGAACTCTCTACCAAACTGCGTGACAAGAAGGAATCTGACATCAGCAACCGTGACAACCGATTGAATGCACGAATGATGTTGGCATTTATGTTCGTATTGTTTGGAGGATTCATCTGGATGATCTTCCGTTTCGGATGGGTAGGTCGTGGAAACGCAGCTTCCGTACACGGAGAAGAACTTGACTGGTTGTTGAACCTGAACTTCATCATCATTACTACGGTATTCTTCCTGTGCAATGCATTGCTTTTCATCTTCGCGTACAAGTATGTGAAGAAGCCAGGTGTTCCGGCATTCTATTATCCGCACAACAACAAACTCGAAATGCTGTGGACAGTAGTTCCTGCCTGTGTACTTGCGGTGATCATCATTCTCGGTCTGAAGAGCTGGAATACGACAACTGCCAATGCGGACGAAGAATCCATCACGGTGGAATTGTTCTCCAAGCAATTTGACTGGACAGCACGTTATTCAGGAGCCAACAACAAGCTTGGTAAGTTTGATTACAAACTGACTACAGGTAACAACGAATTGGCATTGTTGACTTCTAACACCATTGACTCTGCGATCATGGAAATGAAGAAGAGCATTGAGAAAATGGAGTGGGTGCTGAACAAGCGCGATACCATGCTTGTTCCGGAAGACCGTGATAAAATGGCAGATGATCTTCACCGCAAAGAGAAACTGATTCGTTTGTTGTACCAAATGCGCGAGCGTCACGATCCGAAAGATGATGCGTTGGCCTGGGATGACATCATTCAAAAAGATACTCTTTACCTGTGTGTAAACAAGGAATACGAATTTAACTTCCGTTCAAAGGATGTTATTCACTCAGCGTACTTCCCGCATTTCCGTGTTCAGATGAACACTGTTCCGGGAATGACCACCCGATTCAAGTTCACTCCGAACAAGACGACGGAAGACATGCGTGTTGAGAAGAAGAATGAGAACTTCAACTATGTGTTGATGTGTAACAAGATTTGTGGAGGTGCACACTACAAGATGAAAATGATGGTAGTGGTGCTGGATGAGAAGGCTTATGACAATTGGATGAAGAGCAAGCAAAATCAAACATTCAAAGATGTTTACTTCGCAAAACCGGCAGCTCCGGCACCAGCAGAGGCTGAAGGAGAAGGTGGTGAAGAGCCTGCAAATCCAGAAGGAGAGGGAAATGCAGCAGTAGCTGAAGTTCCGGTTGAAGAATAATAATAACGAGTTAAGAATTTAAATAAACAAGATAGAAATGGCTGCAGTAGCGCACGAAGCACACGGACACCACGACGATCACGGACACCACGAGGAAACATTCGTGTCGAAGTATATCTTTAGCCAGGACCATAAAATGATTGGTAAGCAGTTCCTTATGACTGCTGTCTTCATGGGGGTTGTGGCGATGTTATTGTCACTTTTATTCCGAATCCAGTTAGCCTGGCCGGGTGAAGGATCTGACTTTGTGTCGTTCTTCCTTGGTGAGGAATGGGCTCCGGGAGGTATCATGAAAGAAGATATGTACCTCGGACTGGTAACCATTCACGGTACGGTCATGGTATTCTTCCTGTTAACAGGTGGTTTGTCGGGAACTTTCTCGAACATCCTGATTCCGTTGCAGGTTGGTGCACGTGATATGGCATCGGGCTTTCTGAACATGCTTTCTTACTGGTTCTTCTTCCTTTCTTCATTGTTGATGATCGCATCAATGTTTGTTGAATCAGGACCAGCGATGGCAGGATGGACGATCTATCCTCCGCTTTCTGCCCTTCCTCAGGCGGTTAGTGGTTCCGGTATGGGTATGACACTTTGGTTGTTCTCCATGGCGATCTTCATTGCATCTTCACTGATCGGATCACTGAACTATATCGTTACCGTATTGAACCTTCGTACGACAGGGATGTCTATGACACGTCTTCCATTGACTGTTTGGGCGTTCCTTGTTACAGCGGTACTCGGTGTACTTTCATTCCCTGTACTCCTTTCAGCAGCGCTGTTGCTGATCATGGACCGTTTGGCGGGTACGAGCTTCTATCTTTCCGATATCATTGTCGGAGGTGAAATGCTGACGCAGCACGGAGGATCTCCACTGTTGTATGAACACCTTTTCTGGTTCCTCGGACACCCGGAGGTATATATCGTACTTCTGCCGGCACTCGGACTTTCATCGGAAATTATTTCAACCAATGCCCGAAAGCCGATCTTTGGTTACCGTGCGATGATCGGATCTATTCTCGCGATCGGATTCCTTTCATTCATCGTATGGGCGCACCACATGTTCGTAACCGGTATGAACCCATTCCTGGGTAGTGTGTTCGTCTTCACCACCTTGTTGATTGCGATCCCTTCTGCGGTTAAGGTATTTAACTACCTGACTACTCTCTGGAAAGGATCAATCGTATACACGCCGGCTATGTTGTTTGCAATTGGTCTTGTTTCTACCTTCATCACTGGTGGTGTTACCGGGATCATTCTTGCGGATGCGGCACTGGACATTACCACGCACGATACATACTTCGTAGTCGCCCACTTCCACGTCGTAATGGGACTCTCGGCCGTCTTCGGAATGTTCGGTGGGGTTTACCACTGGTTCCCGAAGATGTTCGGTAAAATGATGAATACACGATTGGGTTATGCACACTTCTGGATTACCATTGTTGGGGCATACGGTGTATTCTTCCCGATGCACTTTGTCGGATTGGCAGGAGCGCCACGTCGTTACTATGATTACTCTGTTTACAATGATTTCGACAGCACTTCTTACGATTTGATGATGGACCTGAACGTGATCATCACTGTGTTTGCGATTATCGCAGCACTTGGGCAGTTGATCTTCCTGTTCAACTTCTTCTACAGCATCTTCAGAGGACAGAAATCGGATCAAAACCCATGGAAAGGTACAACACTCGAGTGGACAACACCTGTGGAGCACATCCACGGAAACTGGCCGGGAGAACTTCCTACAGTACACCGTTGGCCTTACGATTACTCCAAGCCAGGTGCTGAGGACGATTTCATTCCGCAGATTGTTCCGTTGGCCGAAGGAGAAGAAGAAGGTCATTAATGAAACGATAGAATTATTGAAAGCCCTTCGTCATCAGACGAGGGGCTTTTTGTATTTTTGAGTAAAGCAGAAGCATTTGGAAGATTCATTCGATTACAGATCGGAAGCAGAAGGCAGGGGAGATCAGGATTACGATAAAGTCCTCCGTCCGAAAAAACTGGAAGATTTTACCGGGCAGGATAAGATTGTTGAGAATCTTGAGATCTTCGTGAAGGCAGCGATCCTTAGGGATGAACCCCTCGACCATGTGCTCTTGCATGGACCTCCGGGTTTGGGAAAAACCACTTTAGCCAACATCATTGCCAATGAGTTGGGTGTTTCATGTAAAGTGACCAGTGGCCCGGTGTTGGACAAACCCGGAGATCTTGCCGGTTTACTGACCAATCTCGAACGCGGTGATGTACTCTTCATCGACGAAATTCACCGCCTGAGTCCGGTCATTGAGGAATATCTCTATTCGGCGATGGAGGATTATTGCATTGATATCCTCATTGATAGCGGCCCGAATGCTCGTACGGTGCAGATTGATTTGAATCCCTTTACCCTGATTGGAGCAACGACCCGTTCCGGTTTGCTGACCTCTCCGTTACGGGCGCGTTTCGGGATTAATGCACGCTTGCAATATTATGATGCAAAGGTTCTTACCATGATCGTTGAACGTTCAGCAGGATTGCTGGACATCAAGATCGACGAACTCGCGGCTTATCAGATCGCAAGTCGCAGTCGGGGAACTCCGCGTATCGCAAATGCACTGTTGCGACGTGTTCGTGATTTTGCACAGATTAAGGTTGACGGAACCATTCAACTCGATATTACCAATCACGCGCTGGAGGCTCTCAACGTAGACCAGAGTGGTCTCGATGAAATGGACAATAAGATCCTTACGGTGATCATCGACAAGTTCCAGGGTGGCCCTGTAGGATTGACGACTATTGCCACGGCGATCGGAGAAA
>JBNKYR010000092.1:0-13359 GCA_050300995.1 Crocinitomicaceae bacterium
AAAACCAATGAAGGAGATCGCCAGTCAGTGCGGATCCTGAAATTGTAAATTCATAGGGCGAAAAAAAGGGACGCTACGGCGTCCCTTTCCCAATTTGTATTGCAATATATCTTAGAAGATCTCCGCAGCGGTAAAGTGGAATTTTCCTTCGATCTCAGCGTTTTCATCTGAATCAGAACCGTGAACAGCGTTGCGTCCTTTTGACTCTGCGTACAAGGCACGGATCGTACCTGGAGCTGCTTCAGCCGGATCAGTTGCACCGATCAACGCACGGAAATCAGCTACCGCGTTATCTTTTTCAAGAATGGCAGCAACGATTGGTCCTGATGTCATGTATTCTACCAGTTCTCCGTAGAACGGACGCTCTGCGTGTACTTCATAGAATTTCTTTGCCTGCTCTTCAGTCAAACGCGTGTATTTCATCGCCTTGATCTGAAATCCTGCAGTAATGATCATGTCCAGGATTTTCCCCATGTGACCGTTTTCGATCGCGTCGGGCTTCAACATTGTAAAAGTTCTGTTCGTTGCCATTTTCTTTGATTTGTCGATAAATTTTGCCGCAAAGATAGTCAATCTCCGAAGATTGTCCCGGTGCTTTAACGTTCTTTTGAAAATAAATTGTTAGATTTGTCTAACTTTTCAGTTGAGCAATGGAAACATCTGTAGAAAGCACTGTGGAAGCATCGACATCCGTGTTCGCTCCGATTGTCGATTATATGTCGGGGATCGACCCTGTTCTGGCTGCACTTTATGCCACCATTTTTACCTGGTTGTTGACGGCTGCAGGTGCCGGACTCGTATTTTTCTTTAAAACACTTCACCGTGGAGTGTTGGATGCAATGCTCGGGTTTACCGGTGGGGTGATGATCGCGGCAAGTTTCTGGTCGTTGCTGAATCCGGCAATTGAAATGTCGGAAAATATGTATCCGGGATGGTCGTGGATGCCAGCGGCAGTCGGATTTTTGATCGGCGCATTATTCCTGTATGGATTGGATAAGCTGATGCCGCATTTGCACATTAATTTTTCCGAGAGCGAAACCGAAGGAGTACAAACGCAATGGCACCGCACTACATTGCTTGTTTTAGCAATTACCCTGCACAATATTCCGGAAGGTCTGGCTGTAGGAGTCTTGTTTGGTGCATCCAGTCTTGGGATGGATGGGGCCACAGTTGCGGGAGCAGTAGCACTGGCGATCGGAATTGGGATTCAGAATTTTCCGGAAGGTTTTGCGGTGGCCATGCCACTTCGCAGGCACGGGGTCAGTCGATGGAAGAGTTTCTGGTATGGTCAGCTGTCGGCCATTGTGGAACCGATTTTCGGGGTGCTTGGTGCGTTGGCGGTTATTTACATGCAGCCGATCCTTCCGTTTGCGTTAGCATTTGCTGCCGGAGCCATGATCTATGTGGTTGTGGAAGAGGTGATTCCGGAGACGCAGCGGGATCGTTTTACCGACGTTTCTGTGCTCGGTTTTGTGGGTGGATTTCTGATTATGATGGTCCTGGATGTCGCGCTGGGCTAGGTTTTTCAAATTTTAACATTTTTTTTAAGACTAAAAGCATTCGGTGAATCGTTTTAATATATATATTTGTTTCAAGCAATGGGGGTAGTTTACCATTGTTTGAGTTTTATAGTTTTAGCATGGTTTAGCAGAAAGAGGAACAAGTTCTAAAAAATTTGTTCCTCTTTTTGATTTTATGCATTTCATCGTACTTTTAGAAAAATTTTAAACCATTGCTATGACGCGATCTTTACTCCTGTCTTTCTTTCTGATTTCTTTTTCCTGTGCAACTTTCGCACAAACCCAGGGAATTGCATATACCGCTGTTGGTAAAGGGGTGGCTACGACATTTCTTACCGATTATCACTGCCTCGGAGTCAATGCTTCCGGATTGGGATGGGGTTCGGGATACAACAAGCGTTTTACAATGGGAATGACGGAGTTCAGTCTCGGGATTTCTTCGGATGCACTCGACAAGGAAAAACTAAGTAAGCTCTACAAGACGATTCGCTCGGACCTTTTTACGAATAAAGACAATTCCGCAAACTGGCAGGAACAGGCCGATTATGCCGGCGATTACCTGGATGCGGGAGTTATGATTGATGCACGTTACAACTGGCTGGGTTTCTCGTTTCAGTCAGAGAAATTCGGAGGGATCGCATTCAATATTCAGGAACATTATAACTGGTATTCCAAACTGAACCTGCAAACAACTGACCTTGTATTCCGGGGAAAGCTCTCGGATTATTTCGATCAGTTCACGGTGGTGTTCGGCAGCGATACTTCTTATGTGCAGAACGACCATGATATTGCTGCAGATACCCTGGCAGCCGTCGTAGCCGGAACAATTTCCACACCTTTCAGTCTGAGCAGCATTACGCAGGGATCGGAAGTTCATTTTGCATGGAACAGGTACTACAACATTGGTTATGGTCGCAAGCTTTTCGGTGATTCAACCTTTGCGATCAGTGCCGGGATCGGTGGACGTTTCATTCAGTCTACGGCCATGTTCAACATGAAATCGGATGCGGATGGATTGGTATTCTATTCATCCATGTCGCCGAGCTTTGATATTGATTACGGTGCGATCGCCAATTCCAATCCGTCGACCTATACAAGTAGTGGAGGTATTCCTGCAACGGTCGGGAACGGTTATGGGGTAGACCTCTCCGTGAGTGCCATGATCGCGCGTCAGGTGAAGATCGGTCTTGCCGTGAACAATATGGGATCGGTAACCTACAATCGAAATGTGTACCGCGTAAAAGATACTCTGGTTGGCGAGGTTCGCCTGGACGGAATGGACAATTACAACATCACGAATTCGGTGCAGCAGTTTTTGTCAAGCGGTGGTTTTGTAACGCTTGAAGGAACGGAGAAGGTGACGGTAAATAACGCCGCAACGGTTCGCCTCGGTGCGAGCTTTGATTTCGGGATCGGTACCATCGGTGTTGATTTCGTGGCGCCGTTCAACCGTGAAAATCCGGGAGGCATCAACAACGCAGTTTATTCCTTCGGAGGGGAGATTCGTCCACGTCCATGGTTGCAGATCAGTGCTGGTTATTATGGCGGAGGGATCTACAAGAACAATATTCCGCTGGGAATCAATTTCGTGTTGGGCAAGGGAACGTATGAATTCGGGATCGCATCACGAGATATGTTGTCCTTCTTCCTGAAGGATGCTCACAGTGTCTCTACGGCCTTTGGGGTTGCCCGTTTCCGTTTCTAAAAACGTTTGAGGATTGCTTTGAATTCGGCGAGCATCATAGCAGTGGCTCCCCACACTACATGTCCGTTGATATCGTAATAGGGAATGTTCTTTCTGGTCAATCCGTCACCGAAACGCATGTCTGTAAATTTCAGCGTCTGCTCATCCGTGAGCCGGAAAATATCAAAATGAATGATCCCGGCTACTTCGCGAGGATCGGGAATCAGTTCCGGTAATTCTTCCACATAGAATACGAAGGGTTGAACCAGAAAACGGCTCACCGGAATGTAGACCCTGGACAGCTCACCAAGGCAGATGCCTCTTTCTGCCGGTAGGTTGATCTCTTCATGACACTCCCTGCGCGCTGTGGCTTCAAGATTGTGATCGGTTTCATCCATTTTTCCACCCGGAAAAGCAACCTGGTTGCTGTGCGTGCCATCGTAAGCCGGACGACGGATCAGTACAGAGTTAACGGTATTTTCAGCAGGATAGAGGATCATTCCAACCGCTGAATGCCGTAGGTTTTCGGCTTGTTGCAGGGCCTGATTTGTATACGGACGATTGAGCGGCATGGCTTCGGAATGACCGTGTTCGCCTGGTAATTCCTTCAATTGCTCTGTAAGTTCCCGGATAAATTGCAGCGTGTCCATCAGCCGCGTACGGATGAAAGGATATCGATGAAGTCATCGTAGAGATATCCCATGTTTTCGCGTTTGCCGATCATCTGGAAAACATAGTACTGGCCGTTGGCTTCCAGCGTGGCAGTGAAATAGGTAGTTCCTAGAGACTCGTCGTATTCTGATCCGTGGATCACCTGAATATAACCCGGATAGGAGACAGACGAAGGCAATTCTTTTTTGACCGATGAAGCGAATTCATAGACCGATTCCTTGCGTCGGATAATGTAGTTGTCGTGTACCGCATTCAGAAGGTCGATCTCATCGTCAAAAGCATAACTGATCGTCTCGGCTTCCTCCTTCGAAAAAGCTTCAATGCTGAAATTGACATTGATGTCGTAAATGATCCGGGTATCGGCATCATCGTTGATCACATAATCGTCGTTATAATCCGTGTCGAACAGGTCCGAAAGCATGTAAGTGATCCCCTTGTAATACGAGCGGGAAAGATCAGGAAGGTCCATGCCATTTTCCTGAATTTTTTTCAGGTCCGATTGATATTGCGTTCCCGGGCAGGCAGTGCAAAGTAGCAGGATAGAAAAAAACGCTATTGCGGGGGAGATCTTCACTTTCACGAATATACTATTTGTTCTTGAAAGCCTCAATCAAAAGATCATTATCTTTAACGGCAGTTCAAAAGAGTAGAAAGTGATTTTAGCAATTAATTGGGATGTTGGTTCGGAGTTGATCGATGGGTGGAAAACCCCGAATCTGTATGGTCTGTTGTTCGTTACCGGGTTGATCATCGGTTATTTCGTAGTGCGTAAGATGTTTAGAAAAGAGGGGATCGCCGAGAGCCTGCTCGATAAACTTGTGATCTACATGGTTCTTGCCACGGTAATTGGTGCCCGGTTGGGACACGTACTGTTTTACGGACCTTATTTCGATACGTTTGACGCAACCGGAAGATTGATTGAAGAAGGCTACCTTTCGCATCCGCTGAACATTCTGAAGATCTGGGAAGGCGGACTGGCCAGTCATGGAGGAGCTATCGCGATCCTGATTGCGCTCTTTGCTTATTCGCGTTGGGTATCCAAACGTCCGATGATGTGGATCCTTGATCGTATTGTGGCGCCGATCGCCATTGCAGGATGTTTCATCCGTTTGGGGAATCTGGTGAATCATGAGATTGTGGGCGACCTGACCAATGTTCCGTGGGCGTTTAAATTCCAGCACTACTGGAACGAGGAACTCGGAATGTACGATGCGCGTCCGCGACACCCGGCACAACTTTATGAAGCCATCAGCTACGTCATTATTTTTATCGTGTTGCAGTACATGTACTGGAAACGCAATGCCTGGAAGCGTCCGGGAATGTTGTTCGGTACTTTTTTGATCCTGCTTTTCGGAGCGCGTTTCATGATCGAATTCGTGAAAGTCGGACAAACAGCACGCGACTTTGTACTGCCGATCAATACCGGACAAATTTTAAGTGTTCCTTTTGTACTTGCCGGCATTTACATATTGTGGAGGGCAATGAAACGACCTGAAGTGGAGTTGGAACCGCCCACCGAAGAAAATTGATTTTTGCTTAACAATGATGTGAAGTGAAAATCTGTATATTTAGTTTTCAACCAATGCAAGGACATCATGGTAGAATGGTTTAATGGGCTCGAGACTTTCGAAAAAGTTTATTGGATTTTTGCAATCCCGTCATCGCTGATTTTTCTCATCATCCTGGTGACCACTTTCCTGGGAGGGGATACAGATTTGGATGGTGCGGATATGGACATGGATGCGGACGGAGACATGGATTCCGGTTCCGGGTTCCATTTCTTTACTTTCAAAAATCTCATCGGGTTCTTTACGATCTTTTCCTGGTCAGGACTCGGCTGTATCCACAGTGGTTATGGTACGATGCCAACGATCATTATTTCGACTATTTGTGGTTTGATCATGATGTTGGCGATGGCCTCTCTTTTTTATTTCCTGATGCGAATGGTTGAAGACGGTACTATGCGCATGTCGAATGCAATTGGTCGTACCGGAGAAGTGTATCTGCCAATCAAAGCAAGGAATGGTGGATTCGGAAAAGTCCAGATCAACATTCAGGGTTCAATTCACGAAATTCAGGCGGTAACGGAAGATGAAGAAGATCTTTCCGTCGGAACGGTTGTCAAAGTCGTTAAGGTCATCGACAACCATATTTTATTAGTAACCAATAATCTTTCTTAACACTATGAACAGTAACATGGACGGAATGTCATTCGAGCTTATCGCAATAGTTGCGGCGATTATCTTTATCGTCATCATCTTTTTTGCGTTCCTCAGACGCTACAAGCGCTGTCCGTCGGATCAGATTCTTGTGGTCTATGGAAAGGTCGGTCAGGGGACCGATGGCTTCCGGTCCGCAAAATGTATCCACGGAGGTGCGGCTTTTATTATACCTGTTTTTCAGGATTATGAGTTCCTGGACCTGAAACCCATCTCCATTGAGGTGAAACTGACCAATGCGCTCTCCAAGCAGAACATTCGTGTCGACGTGCCATCAAGCTTTACCGTCGGGATCTCTACTGAGCCCGGAGTAATGAGTAATGCGGCGGAGCGTTTGCTTGGATTGTCCAAGCAGCAGGTACACGATCTGGCGCGCGACATCATTTTCGGACAGCTGCGTTTGGTGGTAGCCACCATGGACATTGAAGAGATCAACTCGAACCGTGATAAGTTCCTCGCGAACGTTTCTTCGAACGTAGAGGCCGAATTGAAAAAGATCGGTTTGAAGCTGATCAACGTAAACGTAACGGATATCAAGGATGAGTCCGGATACATTGAGGCACTCGGTAAGGAAGCTGCAGCCAAGGCGATCAACGATGCGCGTCAGAGTGTGGCGGAAAAGAACCGTGATGGAGCGATTGGGGAAGCCAACGCGCATCAGGACGAGCGTACACAGGTAGCTGCGGCCGTTGCCCAGGCCAAGATCGGGGAAGCCAATGCATCCCGTGAAGAGCGTATCAAAATTGCGGATGCCGATTCCAAGGCCCAGATCGGGGAGGCGGATGCGCAGAAGATGCAGCGTATCGAAGTGTCAGAAGCAAACGCACGAGCGGTAGAAGGAGAAAACGAGGCGAAGATCGCGATTGCGAACTCGGAAGCGAAACGACGTGAAGCGGAAGCAGAAGCCAATCGTATTGCAATCGCTGCGGAACGTGTAAAAGAAGCAAAGGCTCTCGAAGAATCTTACGCAGCGCAGAGAGAGGCCGAAATGGTTCGTGCAGAGCGCGACCAGGCATCGCAGAACGCAAACGTGATCATTCCTGCTCAGATCGATAAGCAGAAAGTAGAGATTAACGCGGAAGCTGAGGCTGAACAAATTCGCCGCAGAGCGAAAGGGGAGGCTGATGCGATCTATATGAAAATGGATGCAGAGGCCCGTGGTATCTATGAGATTCTGAGCAAGCAGGCGGAAGGATTTAAGCAATTGGTAGCTGCAGCCGGAAACAATTCCGAGAATGCTGTGAAGATCATGATTGCCGACAAATTGCCTGATCTGGTGAAGCTGCAGGCTGAGGCGATCAAGAACATTAAGATCGATAAAGTTACTGTTTGGGACAACGGAAAAGGTGATTCAGGGAAGACGTCTACTGCTGACTTTATTTCCGGACTTTACGGCTCGGTACCACCTTTGCAGGAAATGTTCAATATGGCAGGACTGAACCTCCCGGAATTTCTGAAAGGAAAGGAGGAAGGAGAAGCGACTGTATTGCGTAGAGACGAATCGACTCCGCCACCACCGAATGTGGAAGACGCAAAGGAAGTGGATGACGACGAAGAAGATGCACCGTCTGACGGAAACAACGGATAAACAAAAGGCCTCCATCGGAGGCCTTTTTTATTTGGTATTCTTAATGCTTTCCCAGGTGGTGTACATGGCTTCCTGCCTGGGGCGATTCGGCTCCGGCTCCCGGAGAGGTTCGCATTCCTTCAGGGTGGCGTGACATTCGGCCGGAAGGGCCTGGTACAATTGAGTACCTTTGGTTTTCCATGCGATCATCTCGTCGGATACCTCTTTGATCACTTTCGCGGGGTTGCCTACGACGAGGCTTCGTTTGGCGAAGTGTGCTTTGGCCGGTACAAAACTCAAAGCACCGATAATGCATTCGTCTTCGATTACGGCATCGTCCATAATCACACTGTTCATCCCGATCAAACAGTTGCGACCGATCGTTCCGCCGTGGATAATGGCACCATGGCCAATATGCGCGCCTTCTTTCAGGGTAACTGTTGTTCCGGGAAACATGTGGATCGTACAATTCTCCTGCACATTGCATCCGTCTTCAATAATGATCTGCCCCCAATCACCACGAATTGCGGCTCCGGGCCCGACGTATACGTTTTCACCAATGATTACATTTCCGGTGACACTGGCTTTGGGATGGATAAAGCTGGAGGCTTTGACGACAGGAATAAATCCGTTGAATGCGTAAACCGACATAAAATTTCTTTGTCATAAAAGTAACAAAGTCACACGAAAGTCGTCTTAAAGACATTCCACGCACGAATGAAATTGATATTTGTTTACAATGCCCAATCGGACCCGGTCAGTGCCGCAATCGGTTTTGCACACAAAGCGATTCGCCCGTCGACGTATGCATGCAACTTGTGTAAATTGACACATGGAACATTTGGCGAATTTCAGCGCTGGAAGGAATTCAGGGAAAGCACTTCGGTCGAGCTCGATTTTTGGTACATTCGTGCCTTTGAAAAACGTTTCGGAGCATCTCACGGACCTTACCCTTGTGTCTTTGAGCAACAGGATGAAGTATTGATCCCCGTACTCGATAAAGGGATGTTGGAGCAGTTGGAAACAACGGAAGCGTTGATCAAATCGCTGGAAGGCTACCTTCGTTTAAACCATTGAACAAAAAAATACGTCTATAGTACTGATATGAGCTATTGCGAATATTGCGCGAAAAAGGAAACAAAAGAAGTGCATCGGGTGTATCATGATCACCATTACGGCTTTCCGATTGAAGAGGATGATGCCCTTTTCGGTCGTTTGGTGTTGGAGATTAATCAGGCTGGACTTTCCTGGGAAACGATCCTGAACAAGCAGCAACAATTCGAGGTGGCTTACGCCGGTTTTTCGATCGAAAAGGTGGCAGAGTTTTCCGAAACCGACCGGGAACGTTTGCTCAATGATGCAGGAATTATCCGAAACCGATTGAAGGTAGATGCTGCCATACATAACGCACGAAAGTTGTTGGAAATGAGGGAGGAATTCGGTAGCTTTAAAGAATGGCTTGACAGTCATCATCCACTGACAAAAGAGGAATGGACGAAATTGTTTAAAAAGACGTTTAAATTTGTGGGGGGTGAAATTGTCAATGAATTTTTGATGAGTACCGGTTACCTTCCCGGAGCACACGATGAAAAATGTCCGGTTTACGGAAGAATAGAAGAGTTGAAACCTAAATGGATGGAGGTATGAAAAATAGTGTAGTTGTATTGTTCCTGTTGATCGCAGGCATGGCTGGAGCGCAGGTGAGTATCAATGCCGGTGGAAGCATGTTGGCTGGTTTCTCCAGTCCTGGTCCCTGGGGGGGAATCCACATTGGTGTTGAAGTACCGCGTGATGATGCGGTTTCGATTTATGGACGGTTTACCCATCATTTTCGTGCAAAAGGCGATTCGGTAGATGCCTTTGTCAATGCGATTGATATCAATTCACTCCCTCCGGGATCGCCGTATACCATGTCCATCGGTACCAGTCCTACCATGGATTACAACATCCTTGAAGGCGGAACCCGTTACTACCTTGGGAACGGATTCGATTATGGATTTGCGGCCTACGGAGGAAGTTGTCTGATGTTAATCTTTAACTCCGTGAAGGCAAAGTACGATGGTTTTGACGAGTCGCTGTACCAGATTGACGATACATACCGCTACGACGGATCGATCTTCAGCCTTGGATTCGGATTGGGTGGTGGAGTGAAGTATTCTGCAGCGCGTTTCGGAACGTTTTATTTCGACCTCAACCTGGCTTATATGATCTTTGCGCAGGGAAGCAATGATTCCATCTATGCCGGACTTTACAATCCGCTGATCTTTAATTTTAACCTGGGCTACCGAAGAGATATTCTCTGGTAAAACGAACGTTTTCCCGGTAGATTTTCCAGGTCTTCCATCACTTTTTCGAGTGAGGGATAGCGTTCGTTCATAGCGGCGCTCAACAATGCCCTTACTTCTTCCTGATCCATTTTATTGGGTGGAAGCCTGAACTGGTGCTTGTGACTCATTTTCGCGAGGATGGCAAACAATTCCTTGGGGATCGCACGATCTTCGGGCAACGGATGAGTCAGTTGCAGGTTGGTGTAGATCCCTGGATTGGGATGAACCAACGGCAATTTTCCTGTCCACAGGCGCCAGGTAACAATCCCGAGAACAAAAAGGTCGGTACGCTGATCTACGATGTCGAGGAAATTCAGGAGTAGTTCAGGCGCGGCATATCCCAGGGGGAAAAGCGTGGAGCGCTGTTCCTGATCGCGCAAACGGAGGGCCAATCCGAAATCAATGAGCGACACGCTGAAATCATCCGCTGTTTCATGGATCAGAAAGTTGGCTGGCTTCAGGTCACAATGCACGATTCCGTCTTCCCGCAGTCGGGCAAAGAGCGGCACGAGTTTGTTAAAAAACGATTTCAAAAACGTTAATTGATTACGTCGGTGCACTTTCGACCAGAATTCATCCAATGGGATGCCCGGTTCGTACGCCCGGATCAGAATGATCTCCGTTTCCGATTCGTAAAAGTCCAGAATTTCCGGCAGTCCGGGAAAAGTAAAGGAGAACCTTGCTTCGTGTCTCAGGCGATCGGCAGCCAGTTCATGTCCTTCTGACTTTCTCACAGCCTTCAGAACACCTTGTCGTCCGGTCTCACGGTGTTCCACGGAAAATACCTCACCGAATTTCCGGACTTTCTGTTTGCCGAGACGAGCGAGGATACGATAGTTTTCCGCGATGGACATCCCGAAATATAGAAATTCCGGACGACAACACGTGGGGATTCGGTATTTTCGGGAAATGAAGCCGGTTTTGATTGCGGACAGTGGTGGGACCAGGACCGATTGGTGTCTCGTGGGACAGGATGGAGCTCCTTTGTTTTTTGAAGGGGCGAGTTATCATCCGCTGCATCTGACTCCATCTTTTTTAGCCGGGCAAAAGGCCTGGTGGCAGCGTCATCATCCGGAGTGTTTAAATACCCCTTTGTATTTCTTTGGAGCCGGTTGTTACCGTGCGGAAAATGCCGTCGCAATGGAAAATTTCCTGCGCGAAGTTGGCTTTTCTTCTGTGAGTGTAGCTTCGGATCTTCACGCGGCTGGCTGGTCGACCCTGGGAAAGCGCTCGGGTTGGGTAGCGATCCTTGGAACCGGTTCCGTACTCTTTGAATGGGAAAATGGAAAAGTGAAGCAGATCATCGGAGGGAAAGGATACCTGGAAGGTGATGAAGGAAGCGGATACTATTTCGGGAAATTGGTAGTGGCTGCGTACACGAACGGTGAATTCTCTCCGGCAGAACTTCAATTCCTGGCAAGCTGTGTTGACCTGGAGAAAGTTGCAGCTGACCGCGGAACGGACCGCGAAAAGAAATCGTTTGCAGAACTTTCGCTTCAATTGGAAGCTGTTCCGTTCGTCGAAAAATACCATGAAGAGAATCTTCGCACTTTCGTACGGACCCATCTTTCGGAAATTCATCCGGAGCAACTGAATTTTGCAGGTAGTTATGCCTGCCATCAACGTCTTAAATTGCAGGAAATACTTGCTGAACAAGGCATTGAGCCAGGCAACCTTGCGGATCGTCCGATACGTTATCTCTTTGAGCAAACGGATGGTTTTGTTGAGTAAAAGGTGGTTCAGGGGAAACATTCTGTTCACATTTGCCGTACGAAAACATACTTCGTTATCCCTAAATGCCTGTTTGTCTAAGAAAAGAACGGGTTGGTAGAAAATATTGTTAACATTTAAAAAATATTGGCAAATTGCATAGCCAAAGAACTTTCTAGATGGATGTATTATCATTGAAGGCGACAGCACAAACTCCGGAGATCTTATTTGATCCGTTGATCGGATTGATGGAGATCAAGGGAAGAGCAATTCCCGACACACCGGATGAATTCTGGGTGCCTGTGTTGAGTTGGTTCGAAGCGTATTTGTTGAACCCGAGTTCAAAAACAACAATCAAAATAAATCTGGATTACTTCAATATTTCGTCATCCAAGCGAATTCTATTCCTGCTGTACAAGCTGAACGAATTGGCGGAAAACGGATACGATGTATGTGTGGAGTGGTATTACAGGAAAGATGATGAAGATATGTACGAAGTAGGTCAGGATTATGCCTACATGGTACGTGTGCCTTTTGAGTTTCTTGAATACCAGGATCCGGATCTTGCACTGGCGTAATAAGCAATAGGATAAAGTTTGACGCTCTGCTTCGGCAGGGCGTTTTTTTTGGTGCCGGGAGAATTGTATTATTTTTGTCGAAAAAATCAGTGAGACTCGTTAAGGATATTCCGCACGAACGTTACAAGATCCAGTTGTTTCAGTACAACGGGAAGTACATCCTCAAAATTGAATTGGGGCAGTTCGAGCAGACATTCAAGATCGGGGACACGGATGTGGAAGGTCCGGGAGAAGTGGAACAAATGATCACACCGGAACTGTTGTCAAATACCCTCAGACGTTTTGTGGAAATGCGCGATGATTGGGGGAGAGCCTTCCGGGAAAAGAACAGCGTAAATGAAATTTAGCATGAAAGAAATGAAAAAATACATGACGAAGAGTATTCCCGTGATCACCCTTGTGGCGATGACGTTGTTGTTGAACGCCTGCGGTGGCGATGACAAAAAGAACGAACCATCGGCGGATACCACACCGAATGTGGAAAATCGCAAAACAGGAGAATTGAAAATTGCCTATTACGATCAGGACAGTTTGTTCCTTCACTTCAAGTATTACGTAGAACGTGATTCGGTGATGACTGCCAAAGGACTTGCTTTCCAGAATGAACTGCAGCGACGCAGTTCATCACTGGATGCGTATATCCAGAAGAAGGATCAGGAGGCCCGAAGCGGAATTCTCAGTGAGAATGAGATCATGCAGGTTCAGCAAACCATTCAGCAGAAGCAGGCAGACATCATGCGTTATCAGGAAGAACAGGGACGTAAGATCGAGGAGGAGACCGTACGTGAGCTTGAGGATATCGGAAGCAAAATTGCGCAGTTCGGAAAGCAGTACAGCGAGGAGAACGGACTGGACATTCTGATGGTGAAAGCCGGGGGAGGTCAGTTCAATTACATCCATCCTTCCATGGACGTGACAAAGGAATTCACGGAATACCTGAATCAGAAGCAGGCAGAAATCGAAGCTGATCTGGATAAATAATGGCCATGCTTGCAGCGGAACAGCGAAAGAAAGAAAACATCGCTGAGTACATCATCTACATGTACCAGATTGAAGATATCATCCGTGCATGCCGTTTTGAT
>JBNKYR010000093.1:0-13295 GCA_050300995.1 Crocinitomicaceae bacterium
CTGAACTGAGGCATCTGCTGGCCAAAGGCCATCCCGCTCAATCCTACCAGGAGTATTATTGCTATTCTTCGCATCTTTTTCATTCTTTAAGTCGGATAATCCGGTTCGGTACACGTATCGTAGCCAGGGTCATCTCACTTGAACCGGACAATTTACGAATAAGATCCCACAGACAAAGGCTTTTCACCGCATTTTCCGCACGACGCAGAAGAAATGAAATCGCGTCGTACCCAAAAACAAACCATATTTTCATGATGCTGGCCTCCAGGGATCTGCAATTGTTGTTCGCAGATTCAGCTATCCGGACGACTGAAATTCCGGCTACGGAAAATAGTGTTAGAGCAGACATGGTTTTCATAATGGCAGTGACCGTCCGAATCCAGGTTTTTAGTCGCCTGAAAGACAAACGATGACAGCAAATATACAAATATCCTTTGCTCGCAAACCCTATGGGAATCACGTTTTTTCGGGGTGGATTCATCCTGACAAATGAGGCATCCGTCCATCTCCCAAACCTTTTGTCATATCTCTGCGGTGAAAAGAATTTAGTCCTGTCAAAAATTGTATATTTATCTGAACAAACTAAACACATTATGATAGGATTGCTGATAGGCGGAGGTATTCTCTTGATTTTGATCATTTGGTACGTCTCCGCAAACAATAAACTGGTTGCCCTTAAGAACAACCGGGAAAATGCTTTTGCTGATATTGACGTGCAGCTCAAACAGCGTCACGACCTGATTCCACAGTTACTTGGAGCCGTTAAGGGTTACATGGATCATGAGCAGGGAGTGTTGACACGCGTTACTGAAGCTCGCTCGAAAGCGATGCGTGCTTCAACTGTTAACGACAAGATTGCCGCTGAAGCTGAACTCGGAGCTGCAATGAGTGCGTTCCAGATCCAGGTAGAAGCTTATCCGGACCTTAAGGCCAACACCAACTTTATGCATCTCCAGCATGAGATTGCCGATATTGAAAACAAACTGGCTGCCGTGCGTCGCTACTTCAACTCTGCAACAAAGGAATTCAACACTGCTGTTGAATCCATTCCAACGAATATTGTTGCGAACATTAAGAAGTACACGCCACAACCGATGTTCGATCTTGGCGATGCACAGCGCGAGGTAATGGACAAAGCGCCGGAAGTAAAGTTCTGACAGCCCAATGACCTATATCGGCCTGCATGCCCAAATTCGGCGGAATAACCTTCGATCGGTTCTGCTGTTAATGAGTTTTCCGCTGCTTATTCTTATCGCGGTCTACGCCTTCCTCTTCTTTGCATTTGATCAGGATCTGGAGGCGGTTAATCGGCAGTTTTTGTACGCGATCCCGTTTGTATTCGGGGCTGTACTGATCTGGTTTCTGATTGCCTTTGCTTCGCATTCAGCCCTGATCAAACTGACAACCGGCGCCCACACGCTTTCCAGGAAAGAAAACATGCGCGTTTACAACCTGACGGAGAACCTTTGCATGTCCGTCGGGATGAAAATGCCAAAGCTTTATGTGATCGACTCCCCGGTGTTGAATGCCTTTGCTTCCGGAATCAACGAGAACACGTACGCTGTAACACTTACAACCGGGATCATTGAAAAACTGGATGATCGGGAATTGGAGGGAGTCATTGCGCACGAACTGACACACATCCGCAATCGGGATGTGCGCTTGCTGATCATCTCGATCATTTTTGTCGGGATCTTTGGTTTCGTAGTACAGGTCCTTTTTCGTTCGGTTCTTTACGGATCGGGGCGTCGTAAAAATGACAAAGTAGACGGAAGGGTGATGTTGATCGCACTGTTGATTGCCGTAGTGGTTTATTTTCTTTCCATTGTCTTCAAACTGGCTCTCTCACGAAAACGGGAATACCTGGCCGATGCCGGAGCTGTGGAAATGACCAAGAATCCACTTGCGATGGCGCAGGCACTTCGAAAGATCTCCGGTAACTCTGACCTGGAAGTCAAAAGCTCGGATGTCAAACAGATGTTCATTGATAACGGGAGCTCTGATAAGAGTTTTCTTTCGGGAATTTCCGGCCTGTTTTCAACGCATCCTCCGATTGAAAAACGAATTGCCTTTTTGGAGCAAATGTAATCCGGAAATCAGAGATTAGAGATTAGAAATCAGGAGTTAGAGACCAGTAATTAGTGATTTATGAAAAAGAAAAAAGTCCTTAAAAAAGTATTGTTGGTGTTGTTGATCGCGTTTGTCGTGATGCAGTTTATTCGTATTGACAAAACCAATCCGGCGGTGGTGGCCGAAAACGATTTTATTACGATTACCGAACCTTCGGATGAGATCAAAACAATGCTGCACAATGCATGCTACGATTGTCATTCGAATGAAACAAAGTATCCTTGGTATTCGAATGTTGCTCCCGTGTCATGGTGGCTCAAACACCATGTGGATGAAGGTCGCGAACACCTGAATTTTTCCGAATGGGGAACCTATTCATTGAAGCGCCAAAACCACAAACTGCATGAATGCGCGGAAGAAGTGGAAGAGGGTGAGATGCCTATGAGTTCCTACACGATCGCGCACGGTGAAGCTTCGCTAAGTGCCGATCAAAAAGAAAAGCTCGCGGAATGGTTCGAGTCAAAGATGACCCAAGGCGAAGAGGAAGAGGAAGAGTCTGACGAAGATTAATAGTTGTCGTCCTGGATTGCTTTAATTCCAGGCAATTCCTTTCCTTCAAGGTATTCAAGCATGGCGCCTCCACCAGTAGATACGTGGCTGACCTTGTCGGCCAGGTTAAATTTATTGATTGCTGCCACTGAATCACCACCGCCGATCAACGAATAAGCACCCTGAGCTGTTGCCTTCACAATGGCATTAGCTACCGCAACCGTTCCTGTCTGAAATTTTTCCATTTCGAAAACACCCATCGGACCGTTCCACAAGATCAGTTTAGATGACAAAATGATCTCCTCGCAAGCCTTGATGGTTTCACCGGCAATGTCCAGCCCCATCCATCCTTCAGGTATTTCTCCGATCAGAACTTCAGCGGTATTGGCGTCATTGCTGAACTGGTCCGCAATGATCGAATCACTCGGAATCAGCAGACGCACG
The DNA here is from genome assembly GCA_050300995.1 of Crocinitomicaceae bacterium. Taxonomy (GTDB): domain Bacteria; phylum Bacteroidota; class Bacteroidia; order Flavobacteriales_D; family Crocinitomicaceae; genus UBA4466. The sequence goes on from JBNKYR010000093.1 coordinate 3,064, forward strand.
CCCTTCTCATCGGCTGCACGCATGATATCCTTCGCTACATTCAGAAAATCATCTTCTACCAACGAGTTTCCGACACTTCCGCCCATCGCCTTTACAAAGGTGTAGGCCATACCACCGCCCACGATGAGGTTGTCGACCTTTTCCATCAATCGCTCAATGATCGTGATCTTTGAAGAAACCTTGGCGCCACCAACGATTGCCGTTACCGGCTTCTCATTGCTGTTGAGTACTTTATTTACACTCTCGATCTCAGCCTCAATCAGGAATCCGAACATTTTATCGTTCGGGAAGAATTTAGCCACCACCGTCGTGCTCGCATGTGCACGGTGAGCCGTCCCGAAGGCATCATTGATATACACATCACCGTGCTTTGCCAGTTGCTCCGCAAAACTTTCGGTTCCGACCGTCTCCTGCTTGTAAAAACGCACATTTTCCAGAAGCATAACCTCTCCGGGCTCGAGTGCAGCACTCATTGCCAAAGCTTCGGCTCCAATGCAATCACCGCCAAATTTCACATCCACCCCTAACACATTTGAAATGTGAGCCACGATATTCTTCAGTGAAAAAGCCGAATCGAATCCATCCTTCGGACGGCCCAGATGTGACATAAGCACTACGCTTCCTCCGTGTGACAACACATGCTTGATGGTTGGCACGGCAGCCCGAATACGCGTGTTATCCGTTACCTTTAAAGTGTCCTTGTCGAGCGGAACATTAAAGTCGACACGAATCAGTGCTCTTTTCCCCGAAAAATCGTACGTATGAATGTTTTGCATAGCATGAAATTTGATCGCGCAAAGTTAGCAACTTTCCCATTTCGCGAGTGACTGACCTTCCGGATCCGGTCACAATTTTCACAAAAAAGGCGGAAATCTTCCCGGAAATCATGGATAGGATTAATCAACTTGCCATTGTGAAAACTAATTGCCCTGAAAACGGACATCCTATGTTCAAAGGTCTTAACTTAGACAACGCATCACAAGGATGCAAAACAAACTATTAACACTTTCCCTATGAAAACACAACTTTTGTTGGTGTCACTGGTTTCATGTGCTTCTTTGAACGCACAGGAAGTGGTTTCAACGCAGGGTGACTACTATTCCAATTCTTCCGGAAGCATCGCTTACACGGTTGGAGAAGTAGTCATCGATACGGGAACCGATGGCACAAATGACATCACGCAAGGATTCCACCAAACAAACTGGAATTTTGCGGGATTGACGGACTACAAGCCGGACTTTTCGGCATCCGTTTTCCCGAACCCTACCAGCGAAATGCTGAACATCCGTGCTACAAGCTTCGAAGGTGTATCGTATGAGCTTTACGATGCCAAAGGAAGCCTTATTCGTACGGCTCCACTCAGCGGAGAACTCACGACTGTTCCGGCTTCCAGTCTGGCTCCGGGGTCATACTCCGTACGCCTTAAACAAGCGGACGGACAACCGTTAAAATCATTTCAACTAATCAAGCACAATTAAAGCACTTTTTGGCCGGACGAGTAACAGCTCCTGGCTGATTAAAAAACAAAATCATGAAAAAGATCTTATCATCATTTATCGTTTCACTCCTTGTGACATTCGTTTCTTTCGGACAGGCTCCGGAAGGATTTAAGTATCAGGCTGTCGTTCGCGACGCTGCCAACACCATCCTTGCTAACCAGGCTGTCGGAATGCGTCTGACGATCCAACAAGGAAGCATGGGAGGAACAGCTGTTTATACAGAAACATTCTCTCCTACCAGTAACGCATACGGATTGGTAAACCTCGAAATCGGAACAGGTACAACCACAGACGACTTCTCACTGATCGACTGGGCGAACGGACCTTACTTCATCGAAACTGCTATTGACGTAACCGGCGGTACTTCTTACTCCGTGATGGGAACATCTCAATTGATGAGCGTTCCTTACGCATTGTACGCTAAAACAGCAGAGAATGTAGACGATGCCGATGCGGATCCAACCAACGAGTACAACCAGACTGTTGTTCTGAACGGTACAAACCTTGAGACTACTGACGGTGGTGGTACAATTACCACTGACCTTTCTCCGCTGATCTCAGCAGGAGGTAGCCAATGGGTTCTTTCCGGTACAGATATCTACAACAGCAACACAGGAAATGTTGGTGTTGGAATCAGCACACCTCAGCATGAGTTCGCGGTGGGTAGAACAGATACCACTACAGCTTTGGCGATCGGTCACATCGGGAACTTCAATGAAGTTTATTCCGGGGCTCTCGTGTTTTCAGAGGACATCGGCTACACTGGTGGTGACTGTGGATTGAGAATCGTACATAACGGTTCTACGAACTCTATCTATTATACCGGTGGGTGTACAAGCTTCGGTGATACTGCCATGCGCATTAACCGAAGCGGATATACAAACATCCGTAACCTGCGCCTTGGAACAAACTATAACAACAACTCCACTATTCCTTTGACGGTTGATGGATTATCTTCATTCAACGGAGACATGACCATCACCGGAAACCTGAACGTAACCGGAAACATTGCAAAAGGAGGGGGAACATTTAAAATCGACCACCCACTTGATCCGGCAAACAAGTACCTTACACACAGCTTCGTGGAATCTCCTGAAATGATGAACGTTTACAGCGGAAACATCGTGACAGATGCCAACGGATATGCAACTGTGACCATGCCGGATTATTTCGAGGCTGCGAACAAAGACTTCCGTTATCAACTGACCGTTATCGGATCATTTGCACAGGCAATCATTAAAGAGAAGATCAGCGGCAACAAATTCATCGTTCAGACAAATGAACCGAACATTGAAGTAAGCTGGATGGTAACAGGTGTTCGTGCTGACAAGTACGCGGAAGCAAACCGTATTGTTCCTGTGACTGAAAAGGAACTGAAAGGAACATACATTCACCCTGAATTGTACAATGCACCTGCCAATACTCAGGAGCAAAAAGCAAAAGAGCGTATCCAGGCTGAACAGCAAGTTCGCGTACTGGGCGCTGACGGACAATAATCCGTTTGCATAAAATATGGAAAGCGGGCCGTTATGGTCCGCTTTTTTTGTGTCCCGATCCGGGCGAAGACCTTTTCTGAAATCCGTATTTTTAGCACATGGCCGATCCGCAGGAAATATACACCTTGAAGCAAGTGGTTTTGTCGATCCGTAAAACGATCGAAGAACGCTATCAACGTCTGTACTGGGTGAAGGCCGAAATGCACAAATTGAATCGCTATCCCAGTGGCCATTGCTTCCCGGAGTTGTTGCAAAAGGAAGATGGAAAAATTGTCGCTGAGATTCGCGGAACCATCTGGAGTCAACAATTCGACCGGATCAACAAGCGTTTCATGGAAGTGGTCAAAGAACCGCTCAAAGAAGACACCACGTTGTTGATGCAAGTCCGGATCTCTTTCCATGAAACCTATGGTTTGAGTCTGCAAATCCTGGACATTGACCCGAATTATGCGCTCGGAGAACTTCATCGGGAACGACAGGAAACACTGCAAAAGCTTCAAAAGGAGGGACTGTTGAATGCCAATCAGGCCTTGCCCTTTCCATTGTTACCAAAACGTATCGCTGTAATTTCGGCGGATTCCAGTAAGGGGCTATCCGATTTCAATAAAGTGATCGGAGAAAATGCCTGGGGCTATCACTTTTTCACCATGTTGTTTCCGGCCTACCTCCAGGGAGATCAGGCTGCGAATTCCATCATGAAACAATTGCAGCGGATTGCACGTGTTCAACATCATTTTGATGTGGTCGTCATTGTACGTGGTGGTGGTGGTGAAGTCGGACTTTCCTGCTACAACAATTATGCTTTGTGTCGCGCCATTGCTTCCTTTCCATTGCCAGTTTTGACCGGGATTGGTCACTCCACCAACCTAACGGTGGCCGAAATGGTGGCCTTCCGGAATGCGATTACACCAACCGAACTGGGCGAATTCCTGATCCAGGCCTTTCATGATTTCTCCGTGCCTGTAAAAGATGCCAGCCGCCTGATCCGTGTCCATGCCAAAAACATCCTGGAACGCGAACGCGCTCGTTTTTCCACGGTTTCCATCGAGTTCCGTCATGGAGCCAACAATTACCTGCGTCGAAGCAATGATCGACTGCTGCGCTTAGGACATATGCTCCGCTCCGACTCCGTCAAACTGTTGCAAAATCACCGGACGACTCTCAACCGGACAAGTCACCAGACACAAAGTCATTCGCGTTACCTGCTGCAGGAATACCGAAATGTGCTAACTAATTTCGCGAAGGCACTTCCGGGACAGGTAAAATCTACCATTCGTGAAGCCAATATTGCATTGGAAAAAGCAGAACAATCCGTGCGGCTGATGGACCCTTTGCACGTCCTGAAGCGAGGTTATTCGATTACTACGTTTGAAGGAAAAACCGTCTCTCAACACAACGCTCCCTCCGAAGGAGATGAGATCGTGACCCGTACAGCTGACCTCGAATTGCGCTCTATCGTAAAGGAAAAATCAAATGAAGCGTAGGTCAATTGGCAAAGACCATTCTTTTCTTACTGATGACCTGTCCGTCCACCACCAACGAATACATATACACGCCCTGTGCTCCGTATCCATGTTCGTAGAGTACATCATTGGTTCCGTAATCCAGGGCAATCGGGAGGGCCTTTACCAGATTTCCGGCAAGATCCTGAATGATAATTTCGGCCCGGTGGTATTTTTCCGGCTGTGAAACATATACAGAAATGATCGTTGCCTCATCAAAAGGATTCGGGCGGTTTTGCAACAACGTATATCCTGCCCCCGGAAGATCAGGCTCCTCCTCAAGTGCCAACCAGTAGTGTGAGATTGTCTTTTCCGGGCTGAAAAGCGATTCGGTTCCGCTACTGTCAACGGTTGCTACGCTCACAAAGTAAAAATTGTTCGAATCCAGGTAAATGGTCTCAACCTGTGATGTAGTGGTATAAACAGTGTCCCAATCCGTACCGGTTGTTCGCAGGGCAATCCGATATTCCGGGTAGGCCATGTCAGGAATGATGGTCACAGTCAGACTGGAATCGTTGTAAGAAACAACATCGAAATCAGGTGTCTTCGGACCGATAGCGGCCATTGCAGCCGAGACCCCGTTGATCACGGAATTACGTGCCAGGTAATTGAAATCCACAAAAAAACTATCGATGATCATATCATTGTCGGTGTCAACCCCCAGAATGTCATCACTCGTGTGCTGCCGATCTGTATATCCCGTACCATTGGAAGCATCTCCGTGTTCATTGGCAGCAGTTGTCCGGATTGCCGGATATCCGTCTTCACGAAAAGGAATGTGATCGCCACCCCGACCAATTCGGTCCTCACCGCTCATGATGTAAATCGTCATGGGAACAGCCACCTGAGGCAACAGTTCTTCGCGGTATTCCAGGTGTGTAAATCGGGCAAGTTGTTTATTCAGTGTATTGCTGCCATACGAGAACAACCGGACGGAAGTGCTATCGATGTCATTGAGACCCGGACAGGAAGGCGGTGAAGAGGTCTCACCACAAATAATTCCACCGACCACATCATTGTTAAAGACTGCCTTTAACGGCAGATCGTTGTTCACAGCATATTGCGAAAAGGCATTCGCACCATAAAGCCCCTGCTCTTCTCCAATCGTCAGCATGAACACAATGCTGTTCCGATAGGTGTTTTGGCTCATCACACGAGCAAGTTCCAATACAAGAGCTGCTCCCGAGGCATTGTCCTCAATTCCTTCTGCCAGGCAAGCCGTATCGCAAACACCCAGACACCGGCTATCGATATGCCCTTCAATGATGACCACTTCATGATTGTTCACGTCACTTCCGGGCAATACAGCAAAAATATTCCTGTGTCGCGTTACGGAACAAATGGTTTGGTCAAACCGGAGGTAAGACACCAACAGACGATTCTCGTTCTGCGCACTGAATTCCGTGAATTTGTCATAGGCCCACTGGCGCGCTGCCCCGATTCCCGTGACAGGTGATAGCGTATCCGATCCGGTATTTCGATTGTAAAACTCCGCCATCCGGATAATGTATGCCTTTAATGAATCCGGATTAACTCCGGCATTGATTCCCTGTACAATTGCCGACTTATCATCAATTGCATTCGATGCTGCGTAATCCGAAGGCGTGTAATTGCCTTTCAATACAGCGTCGGCGAGCGGATTGGTAACAAGAATATTTGTTTGGGAAAAAACAACTGTTCCGAACGCGGTAAACGCGAAAAGTAGCAGGTTTCTCATGACATTCATTTTCAGAAAGGTAAAGAATTCATTCAAGAAGCACTAATTTTAGCATTGACAAGAACAACATGAGCGAAGAAATCACATACACCGAAGCCTTTGAGGAATTGCAACAGATCGTCAGCGACATCGAGGATGGCGAAATTTCTGTGGATGAATTAAGTCTGAAAGTGAAACGAGCTTCAGAACTCATTAAGATCTGCAAGCAAAAGCTCACTTCCACAGAGAACAATGTCTCCGAAATTCTTCGGGAGCTGGAAAGCGACGATCAGACGAGCTGATCACTTATCCTTAAGTAGTCTGCTGATATCATGAATGAGTGAATCCACTGAAGTCGTGGACGTACCATCATAATACCCACGAATCCGTTTTTTGCGATCGACAAGTACAAAGTTGTTTGTGTGAATGAAATCACTTCCTGCATCGCCCAGGTTTTGAGCTTCCGCGGGCTTCAGTACAAAAAATGATGTGCGGGCCAGCGCATACAGATCTTCTTTCTTTCCTGTCAGAAAATGCCATTGTCCCGAATTCGCGCCGTGTTCATCCGCGTAGCGCTTCATTTGTTCCACGGTATCTACCTCCGGATTGACCGTAAAACTCAGGATCCGAAAGTCTTTTTCGTCCTTGTAAGCCTCGTGCACACGTTGCATTTGTTTATTCATCACCGGGCAAATTGACCCGCAGGTGGTGAAAAAATATTCGACGACGTAGACCTTATTTTTCACATCTTCCTGTGAGATGGTATCCCTGTTTTGATTCACGAAAGAAAAATCTCCGATCTTATGTCCATACCCACTTTGTCCGGACAGCACCGTTGAATCCACTAATCCGTCTTCCAGGTCGATCGGATTGATCACCGGCAATGGGTCCTCACCCGGTTTTGTCATGAAGTAAATCGTTGTAACACCAGCGATTGTAAACAGGATCAAAAAGATCGTTTTTCCCATACTGCAAAGTTAACTCATCTGGCGTGTGAAGCCAACCAAACACACGATTTTCCTGCAACTTTTTGATCGTGGAGAAATTCCATGGGCTTTTTGTTACTTTTAGCAGTAAAACCGACAAATTATGGCATTGAACCTGGCATTACTGAACGAAATCTGCACAACTCCCGGAGCTCCAGGCTTCGAAAAGAAAGTACGCGAGCTCGTATTGCGTGAAGTAACCCCTTTGGTGGATGAAATCGAGATGGACAACATGGGGAATGTATATGCCATTAAACGTGGAAAAGGCGACAAAAGAGTTATGGTTGGTGCCCACATGGATGAGATCGGGTTTATTGTGACGCACATCGACGACAATGGCTTTATCCGTTTTCATACACTTGGGGGATTTGACCCAAAAACACTGACAGCACAACGCGTCATCATCCATGGGAAAAAGGACATTATCGGCGTGATGGCTTCAAAGCCGATTCACGTAATGACACCGGACGAACGCAACAAGGTGGCCAAATTGAGCGACTACTTCATTGATACAGGACTTTCTGCTGAAGAAGTGCAGGAAATTGTTTCCATTGGCGACCCGATCACCCGCGAACGCGAGTTCATTGAAATGGGAAATTGCGTGAATGGCAAATCACTCGACAACCGACTGGCCGTTTTCATCCTGATCGAGACACTCCGCGGACTCCACAAGAAAAAGATCCCGTTTGATCTTTACGGCGTATTCACCGTACAGGAAGAAGTAGGTATTCGCGGGGCGAACGTTTCTGCCTTGCGCATTAACCCCGATTTTGGTTTCGGACTGGACACCACTATTGCTTTCGATCTGCCCGGCGCCGCCAAGCACGAAATGATCACCAAGCTGGGAGATGGAACTGCTATCAAGATCATGGACGCCTCTACCATCTGCGATTACCGCATGGTAGATTTCATGAAGAAAACTGCCGACAAGCACAAGATCAAATGGCAACCCGAGATCCTTACAGCCGGTGGCACTGACACGGCCGGGATTCAGCGAATGACCGAAGGAGGCTCTATTGCCGGTGCGATCTCCATTCCGACGCGCCACCTCCACCAGGTGATCGAAATGGCACACAAGGAAGACATTCAGGGAAGTATCGACCTGCTGTCGGCCTGCATCCGGGATATTGATTCCCATGATTGGGCATTCTAAGTTGTTAAAGTTTTCTTAACGGGGCTTTATTGGCACAGGCCTTGCAATCGGGAGATCGAATCTTAAATCTCACGATTATGAAAATCTTTACAATCATCAGCGCCTTTGTGATCAGCTTTGCGTCACTGGCGGCCCATCAGGGAGAAATTGCGATCTATTCCGCAACTGGCGAACCCTTTTATGTGATGTTGGATGGCTCCTATCAGAATTATCAGCCCGTATCAAACGTGAGTATGAAAGTTTGGAGCAACAACATGATGCACAACTTCAAGATCTATGCAGCAGACAATCACTTTACATTTGACCGTAACGTACTGGTGAAGCCCGGCAAGCGTTCAACTTACCAGATCGTACGTCAGTTCGGACATTACAACCTGGTTTTACAGTCCGAAATGCCGATTCACAACAACGGTTACGGAAATAACAATGGCTACGGTAACAACGGTTATGGCAATGGTTACGGAAACCCGGTTGTTTACTACCCTCCGGTACAACAAAACAACGGTTGCCATCCGGGAAATTCTCACCCAGGCGGAGGTTACGTGGGACCTTATGGTGGACAGGGAAATTACTACGGTGGTGCGAACAATATGCTGAGCCCGTCTGAGTTCGATAATTTGAAGCAGGCTATTCAGCGTGAAGCCTTCTCTGACGACAAACTTCGTCTTGCAAGATCTGCAGCACAAAGCAAGCACATGAAAGTAAGTCAGATCAAGGAGATCGCACGACTGTTTACCTTCTCTGACCCGCAGCTGGAATTCACAAAGTCAGCCTACGCCAACTGTGTCGACAAGCAAAATTACTATGAAGTACTGGAGGTGTTTACCTTCTCTTCAGACAAGCGTGAACTGGAAGCTTTCCTGAACGCGCAATAGACCGGAACGATTTACTTGTTGAGCACCTTAGGGATTCTGAAATAATCGGAATCCCTTTTTGGTGCATTCTTCAGGGCTTCTTCCTGAGTAATGGTTTCCTGCACCACATCCTCCCGGAGGTGATCGACTTCATCGGTCATAAAGATCAGTGGCTCCACATTTTCAGTGTCTACTTCCTGCAACTTATCCATGAAGGAGATAATGCGCTCCAGATCCTCACGAATCGCATCCTTCTTTTCCCCTTCGAACTCCAGGCGTGAAAGGTGCGCGATATGATCGATAATGTCGTTCGTAATTTTCATTGAAACAAAAGTATAAAATTCCGCAGCAACCTGGCTATGGCAAATGCGACAATAACGGTCCGTTGATCGTATCAAAGCAACGTTGCTTCAGTTCATCCTGCGACATGTCCTTCACTTCAGCTGCCGAAATTGCCGGGTGAATGTACACATGGCTCACCCCCGGACGGGCAGGTCCGAGCAGTTGGGTCGGATCGGAAAAGAGCCGGTAATTGTTGGTGAAGGTCATTGGAACAATCGGAACATTCAGGTGTTTGGCCAACTGAAATGCACCATCCTTGAACTCGATCATCTGCGGGTTGTTCTCATCGGGAATTCCGCCTTCCGGAAAAATCACCAGTGACCAGCCTTTTTTCACCTCTTTTGCGGCAGCCACAAATGCTCTTGCCGACTTCGTCGGGTTGGATCGATACACCGGAATGTTCATCCGCTTAAAATAGGTCTTGATCAAGGGATAACTAAGGATCTCGCTCTTGCCCAAAAAGAGAAACCGGTTCTTCTGAACAATCGAATACATCAGGAAAATATCCAGATAGGAAGCGTGATTTGCTACCACAATGTACGGAGCATCCGGCAGCGGATTGTCCTCCATCTTTCGAACGAAATAACCGCACAGGATCCGGAAGGTCCACCCCCAAATCACAAAGACGCGGAAGGCTCTTTCTTTGCCGCGGTCGCTGCGGAGCAAAGGAGCAATAAAAGGATAATAGAAAAGTGCTGTTACCC
>JBNKYR010000094.1:0-12970 GCA_050300995.1 Crocinitomicaceae bacterium
TACTTTCGGCGGATTCTTTTCCACGTTACGGTTACGTCAGTTGATCAGTCTTCGCTCAGCTGGTTTTTGTCCTGATTGTATTCGTAACTGTAGACCTTGAATTCATTTCCACGTTTCACCAGCACGAGTTTTTCGTAAAATGTTAGGTTGGTGTACTTGCATGTATAGCGAAGGGAAACCATGGTTACACCATTGTTGATGGAGGTGTGAAAGCCAATGTCTTTTTTATACGACTCCAGCTTTCCAAAGTCATTTTTACGCTGAATAACTTCTTTCCACTGGTCTGCCGGTGAAGCACTTAAAGCAGCTGCGTCCAGCATTTTTTCAATGGCTGGCATATTGTCGTTCTGCATGTGCTGGTAAAACTGCTCCGCGTATTTTTCGGCACTGTCGGCTTCCTTTTTAAATCCGCAGGAGTTCAGGACAAGGGCAAGTCCTGCAAAAAGAATAAATAGTGTTCTCATGATGAAGGTGTTAGGGTTAGGAGCTAAAGATACGAGTTCCTATCGAAATCACTTTCTGTTGCCCTTCCGGTCTTCTTTCTTCCGTCGTTCCTCCAGCCACTTGGGAACTCTCTTGCCTTCCTCCGGCTTTTGTCCAATCAAGGCATCGGCAAGGTCCAGGCGGTTTGCTTTTTTCAGGGTCTCCCGGATGTATTTGTGATTTTCACGCTTGTACCAGAAAAAGAAGCGTCGTTGATTTACTTTGGCGGCCTGATCTTTCACCGTTTCGTAAGGTTGAAGCGTGTAGGGGTGTACTCCGCTGTAATAGATCACAGTGGAAACTGTCATCGGAGTTGGCGTGAAATCCTGAACCTGTTCCAGTTGAAAGCCCATTTCTTTGGTTTCTACTGCGAGGTTGGCCATGTCTTCATCCGCACATCCCGGATGCGAGGAAATGAAGTAGGGAATCAGCTGTTGGTTGAGTCCATGCTTCTTTGAGATCCGATCGTACTTCTCCTTGAATTTGTGAAAGTACTTGAAAGATGGTTTTCGCATCACCCGAAGTGTGGCATCCGAAGTGTGTTCCGGCGCTACCTTCAAACGACCGCTGACATGACGCGTAATCAGTTGCTCGATGTATTCGTCGTGATTGCCATCTTCGTTGTTCTTGTTGAAATCGTCCACCAGCAGGTCGTAGCGGATTCCCGATCCGACAAAGGCCTTTTTTACTTTCGGATTGGCATCCACCTTTCGGTAGAGTTCGGTCATCGCCTTGTGTGATGTGTCCAGGTTGTTGCAGATCACCGGATGGATACAGCTCGGGCTGCTGCAACGTGCACAGATTGCTTCGTCCTTTCCTTTCATGCCATACATGTTGGCAGAAGGACCTCCGAGATCTGAAATATAGCCTTTGAAATCAGGGTGGTTGACCACTTCTTCGACCTCTCGTAGAATGGATTGTTCGCTACGTGAAGCAATGAATTTTCCCTGATGCGCCGAGATCGTACAAAAACTGCATCCGCCGAAACACCCACGGTGCATGTTGATCGAAAAGCGGATCATTTCATAGGCAGGGATGGCTCCACGCTTTTTGTATTTCGGGTGTGGTAACCGCGTATAGGGCAGATCAAAGGAACGATCGATCTCGTCCGGGGTCATTGTTTTATACGGTGGATTGATCACCAGACGTTGGTCGCCCACATGCTGAATGATCCGGTTGGCCGCCCACTTATTGGACTCAACCTCTACAACTTTGAAGTTAGCGGCGTATTTCACTTTATCCTGAAGGCAGGATTCATGATCGTTCAATTCAACGGTTTCCCAATTCTTGTTTTTCGGCAGTTCCTCGGATTTATCTTGCAGGAAAGCCACCTGTTTTAGTGTGCGTAACTGGGAGAAGGGAACCCCCTTCTTCAACAGGCGCAACACCTCACGAAGCGGTTGGTCGCCCATGCCATAAACGAGCAGGTCAGCTTTGGAATCAACCAGGATGGACGGCATAAGTTTGTCCGACCAGTAATCGTAATGGGTTACCCGTCGCAAAGAGGCCTCAATACCGCCGATCACCACAGGTACATCCGGGTACAGTTCTTTCAGAATGGTCGAATAAACCGATGTGGCATAGTCCGGACGAAAACCGGCCGCTCCTCCGGGCGTGTAGGCATCTGTTGAACGGAGACGTTTGTTGGCGGTGTAGTGGTTCACCATCGAATCCATACATCCGGCGGTAACGCCGAAGAACAGTCGCGGCTTTCCGAATTTCCTGAAATCCCGGAGATCATCCTGCCAGTTCGGCTGTGCTACAATAGCCACGGTCAGTCCCTCGTCTTCAATGATCCGTCCGATCACAGCCGTACCGAAGGCCGGGTGGTCGACGTAAGCATCGCCGGAGATCAACACGACATCCACGCCATCCCATCCGCGTTTTTCAACTTCTTTCGCGGTGAGTGGCAACCAGTCGCTAAGGGGCCGTTCCTGTTCCATACTGCAAAGCTACGTTAAAGTATGCACACTGCGTATACCGGGTACCGATACGATATTTTCATCCGGAGGATTGCCACTGAAAGAAATTACTATCTTAATGCCTGCAACGACAAACAATGAACAAGCGGGCTTTTATATGGATCTTCTTCAGCGCATTGCTGGTAGTGGCTTGTGGCGAAAAGAAGAAGTCTTCTGCCCAGGAGGAAAAGCGCGAAATACATCCTTTTCTTTTTAATCTTTCATCCGCTTTTTCCGACGAAGAATTCAATCTTTCTTTTCCGATCTGGTTCAATGATTCCCTCATCCGAAAACATGGAATCCAAAGTATCACGCGAAAGGTGTATTCCACTTCTGTAGAAATTGACACAACGGACATGGATTTGCGCGAGGTCAAGGTCTATACCTTTGATGACGAAGGGAAACTGGAGGCCTTTTACGTAGAGCATTACTACGATAACCTGCTGGTAGGGTCAATGTCGTTCATGTTCAAAGATCAGGATGAGTACGGCTTTGCAACAGTGGTTCCGCGAAAGGGACTGATGAGTGTTGCCGATGAAGAGATCCTGGAGCAGTACCGCCTGTACGATAAACATAAATACACCGGAAAATACCTGGTTTACGAAGATCTGGCGAAAGGACATTACCTGTTTTGCATGCTCAGTGAAACGAACTGGGGTCCGCTTTCCGTGGATTCGATCCTGCACCCGACCAAAAGTGATGTGGTCTTGCTTGGTGCTCCGAAACGACCAGGTAAGCGCTATCAGGTTGAAAATCGGGTCAACGAATTCAATGTCGTGAAATACCATTACGATCAGGATCAGTTGTCAGGAATTGCTTTCGATAAATATCCGTTCCATTATGAACGCTCCCTGTTGTTCAATAACAATGGCGACTTCACGGGCTTCGTTGATTCAACGTTCAGCAACAATAAGTACCTGACACGGCGCGAAGCGATGTTCCATATGGAGAAGGAATTGCCCGTCCGTTTGATCCACGAGAACAAATCCGGAAAGTCTGAGGCGGGTTATTATCAGATGGAGACCTTTGAGTACACATTTTACGAATAAGCGGAAAAGTTTTTCGGACATCAGTAGAGATGCGGGAAATAAAACCTTTTCGTAGTGATCTTTATCACAGGGAATCGCCAGAGATGATTATTTTTGTGCAGTAAAATCGGGTAGATGAAACTGGACACAAAATCAGGCTTGCAATCAGTGCCGTACCGTGTAATTGTGGGAGATAAATCCCATGTTCCGGCAGGCATTTCCAAAGAAGATAAAAAAGTCTTCACGGCTTTTTTGAAATCGGAGGATGACTTTAAGGTATATGCGTCTCCGGACGGATCGCTGACCTGCATTCGTATAGTGGAAAACACGGAAAAACTTCGTGCCGCCGGTTCGAAGATCCGGGAGAGCCTTCCAAAGGAAGTGCGTCAGTTGGCCCTGTTCGGAGAACAACAGTCACTCGCCCTGGTACTGGAAGGGTTGCTATTGGCTTCTTACCAGTTCATACACTACCTTTCGGATGCTGAAAAGCGACGCTGGCAATTGGAAGAATTGTTGGTCGAAGAAGATTTTGACGAACAATTGATGAGCGAATTGTTGCACATACAGCAGGCGGTTTTCTGGGCAAGGGATATGGTGAACGAACCTGTTTCTTACCTGACAGCTGTGCAGCTGGCAGAGGAAATTGCAGCGATCGCAGAACATACCGGTATGACGGCCACCGTGCTCGAAAAAACCCAGATTGAATCATTGAAAATGGGAGGACTGTTGGCAGTCAACCAGGGTTCGGTAGATCCGCCAACGTTTACCATCCTCGAATACAAGCCTAAAAAGGCGAAGAATAAAAAGCCGGTTGTGCTGGTCGGGAAAGGAGTGGTGTACGACACAGGCGGACTCAGCCTGAAACCGACACCGAACTCCATGGACCTGATGAAAAGCGATATGGGTGGAGCGGCTTGTGTAGTTGGAGCCATGTACCTGGCTGCCCTGCAGCAATTGCCGGTTCATCTGATCGCACTTGTTCCGGCTACCGATAACCGTCCCGGACTCAATGCTTATGCTCCGGGAGATATCATCAGGATGTTTAACGGAAAAACGGTGGAGGTGCTGAATACGGATGCCGAAGGACGTATGATCCTGGCCGACGCATTGAGCTATGCAAAGAAATTTGATCCTGAACTGGTGATTGACGCGGCAACGCTTACGGGCGCAGCGCACCGGGCTGTTGGAGTACATGCTACCTGCGTTATGGGAAATGCGGATGAAGCGCATTTCCGCAAACTGGAAGATGCCGGAGAGAACTGCTACGAGCGTGTGGTACGTTTTCCTTTTTGGGAAGAATATGGCGAAGAGATGAAATCGTCCATTGCCGATCTGAATAACCTGGGCGGTCCTACAGCGGGCATGATCACCGCAGGAAAGTTCCTGGAGAACTTTGTCGAGGCCCCGTATATTCACATGGACATTGCCGGACCGGCATGGATGGATAAGCAGAGTGCTTATCGTACAAAAGGTGGTTCCGGTGTGGGAGTGCGTTTGTTGTACCACTTCCTGAAAAATTACGCGTAATGGAAAAACAAAAAGAGACGAAGGAAAAAGTATCACGACCGCCGGTTCGGGTGGGGATTTCCCTTGGGGATATCAACGGGATCGGTCCCGAAGTGATCATGAAGGCGCTGGAAGACACGCGAATCCTGTTAGATTGCACACCGATCATTTATGGTTCATCAAAGGTATTTTCTCATTACAAGAAGGAATTGAACCTGCAGGATTTTAATTACCAAAGTGTGCAATCGTCGGCTGAGGCGAAGAACCGAAAAATCAATGTGATCAATGTACTTTCCGGAGAACCTGAGTTTCAGGAAGGTCAAGCCACACAGGAAGGGGGCAAATACGCCTTTGAATCACTGGAGCAGGCGACACAGGATCTGGCTTCCGGAAAGATTGATGTTCTGGTAACTGCGCCCATTTCGAAAGAGGCGATGAATAAATCAGGCTTCAAATTTCCCGGACATACCGAATACCTGGCTGACATGGCCGGACAGGAGGATGCCCTGATGTTGATGGTGTCGGCAAACCTGCGTGTGGGACTGGTAACTACACATATTCCGTTGAAGGACGTAAGTCAGACCATCACCATCGACAAAGTTGCCGATAAGATCCGCGCTTTCGCAAGCAGCCTGAAAAAGGACTTTGCAATCTCCAGACCGAAGATCGCTGTATTCGGAGTAAATCCGCATGCTGGTGAGAATGGTAAAATGGGTTCCGAAGAGCAGGAGATCATCATTCCGGCGATCGGTCGTGCAAAAGGAGAAGGAATCCTGGCATTCGGACCGTTTCCGGCCGACGGATTCTTCGGTTCTGGTGCCATTACACAATACGACGGCATCCTGGCCATGTATCACGATCAGGGACTTGCAGCATTCAAGGCACTGGCATTCGATGATGGCGTGAATTTTACAGCAGGTCTGCCTATTATCCGTACATCACCGGATCATGGAACGGCTTACGACATTGTAGGAAAAAATAAGGCGTCAGGGCAGTCGATGCGTAACGCGATCTACATGGCCATTGATGTGCACAGGAACCACCAGATGCACCGTGAGATCACGGCCGATCCGTTGCCATTCAGCCCGCCGGATGAAAAACGGGGTGATAAGCGGAAAGAAAGCTAAATGCTTTCGTGACAAAATAATATAGGCTTAACCATTGGTTTTCGCCAAAATTGTTAACTTTGCCGCCCGCCTTTTGTGCAGAAGGAGGTGAAATTAGGTCGAAGTGAAATTAAACAAGGACTATAGAATCCCATTTGTTGGGCTTAAGCCCGGGAAGCATACGTTCGAATTTAAGATTACGGACCCGTTCTTTGAGCAATTTGAATACTCGTTGATCCGCAAGGGAAATGTGGACGTTATGCTGGAGTTGGAGAAGAAGGATACGATGATGGTCGGAAACTTTTTCATCAGCGGTAGCGTAGAGACAGACTGTGATCGTTGCAACGATCCGGTTGAAGTAGAAGTGAAGGGAACGTATCAACTCATTTATAAGTTTGATACCGAACCGTCCGACGATGAAACGTTGGTCATTCTCTACCCTGAGGATTACGAGATCGACATCAACGAAAGTATACTGGAATTCATTTCGGTATCACTTCCGAGCAGAGCCATCCACAAGGAAGGAGAATGCAACGAAGAAATGATAGAGATTCTCGGCGAGTATATCATGGTCTCAAGCGATGAAGAGGCCGGCGAAGGAGAAGACGACGATGAAGAAGTTGATCCGCGCTGGGCTGCATTAAAAGGATTGAAGAAAAATAAAGACGATTAAAAAATAGTTGTAAATAAACAGACATGGCACATCCAAAACGAAAGATCTCGAGAACGAGACGTGACAAAAGAAGAACGCATGTAAAAGCAACCGCTAAGAACATTGCTACATGCCCTGCAACAGGACAGCCTCACTTGTTTCACCATGCTTACTGGCATGAAGGAAAACTGTACTACAAAGGAAAAGTAGTAGCGGAAAAAGAAGTAGCTGTCTAAGGCGGCAAACCTGTTCAGTTCTTCTTTATGAAGATTGGTCTTGATGTTCTCGGAGGCGATTTCGCACCCGACGCAAATTTGGCGGGCGCCGTATTGGCGAGAAAAGAGCTTCCATCGGACATATCAATAGTATTGATAGGCGACCGGGATGTAATCCTGAGTGGCCTTTCGTCGTTAAATGCGGATGAATCTCAGTTTGAGATTGTTCATGCGCCTGATACGATTACGATGCACGATCACCCTACGCGTGCACTTTCCCAGAAACCGAATAGCAGCATTGCTGTTGGACTTGGAATGTTGGCGAAGGGCGCCATCAACGCGTTTGCAAGTACCGGGAATACCGGTGCCATGCTGGTGGGATCCATGTACCTGATCAACACGATTCCAGGCGTGATCCGGCCGTGTATTACTTCAACGTTGCCTTCTATTAACGGTTCCAAATCGATCATTCTCGACGTGGGATCCAACGCGGACTGCAAGCCGGACGTGCTGATGCAGTTTGCAGTATTGGGGTCGCTTTATTCGCGAAATGTTTATGGAAATGACAGACCGCGTGTAGCATTGCTGAACATTGGGGAAGAGGAATCCAAAGGAAACCTCCTGACCCAGGCAGCCCACAAACTGATGGCCGAGGACGACAGCATCAACTTTATCGGAAACATTGAGGGATACGATCTGTTTTCGGGAAAGGCCGATGTGGTTGTGTGTGATGGATTCACAGGAAACGTGGTGCTAAAACAGGCGGAAGGCATCTATTCGATCATGAAGAAACGCGGTATCAGCGATGAATTCTTCGATCGGTTCAACTACGAAAATTACGGCGGGACACCCATTTTAGGAGTGAAAGGAAATGTGATCATCGGGCATGGGATATCCAATGAGATCGCCGTAAAAAATATGATAATCCATTCGTCCGATGTCGCAAGCTCTGGTCTTGTGAAGCGCATTGGCGAAGCATTTAACTAGATTATGGGCAAGATTACAGCAGCAATCACAGGCGTTCAGGGTTACGTTCCTGATTTTGTGCTTTCCAACGAAGATCTGTCAAAGATTGTGGACACCAGCGATGAGTGGATCACAACAAGAACAGGGATCAAGGAGCGCCGGATCATGAAGGACGGAGCCTCATCCGATATGGCGGTCGAGGCCGTGAAAGGGCTGCTGGAGAAAACGAATACCAGTCCTGAAGAGGTGGACCTGGTGATCGTTGGAACGGTAACACCTGATTATCCTTTCCCAAGTACTTCCAATGTCGTATGCGATAAACTCGGGATGAAGAATGCCTGGGGGTATGATCTCATCGCGGCTTGTTCGGGGTTTATTTACGGCCTGGCTACCGGAGCGCAGTTCATCGAGACCGGCCGCTACAAAAAAGTGGTTGTGATCGGGGTGGACAAAATGAGTTCCATCATCGATTATCAGGATCGTACTACTTGCGTAATCTTCGGAGATGGTGCGGGTGCTGTGATGCTGGAGCCGAATGAGGATGGGTTCGGAGTGTTGGATTTCATTCTTCATGCGGATGGTGCAGGACGGGAATACCTGTTGCAACCGGGCGGAGGATCTTTGCATCCGGCTTCGATAGAGACCGTTGAAAACCGAATGCACTACGTGAAGCAGGAAGGAAAGCAGGTATTCAAATTTGCGGTGACCAATATGGCTGAGGTGTCTGCCAAGATCATGGAAAACAATAACCTGTCCAGCGACGATGTCGATTGGCTGGTGCCGCATCAGGCGAATCTTCGTATCATTGATGCCACAGCAAACCGTATGGGACTTCCGAAGGAAAAGGTGATGATCAACATCGAGAAATACGGGAACACCACTGCCGGTACACTTCCGTTGTGTCTGTGGGACTACGAAAAGCAATTGAAGAAGGGGGACACCCTCATTTTATCTGCTTTTGGTGGAGGTTTTACCTGGGGTGCCGTTTATGTAAAATGGGCTTACGATTCTTAAAAAATAGTATTTTTATATTCTTAAAACCTGTAAAGAAATGAATATCAAAGAAATTCAGGATTTGATCAAGTTCGTTGCCAAATCTGGCGTGAACGAAGTAGAAATCGAGCAAAAGGATTTCAAGATCATTATCCGTGCTGAGCATCCGTCAGTGCAAGAAAAGCAGATCATTGTACAGGCTGCAGCACCAGTTGCCGCAGCTCCTGCTCCTGCTCCGCTGCCAGCTGCTGCACCGGCTCCTGCCGCTGCTCCTGCTGCGCCAGCTGCCGCACCGGCTGCAGATGAAGATTCGAAATATGTAACAATTCACTCGCCAATGATCGGTACGTTCTACCGTTCTTCCGGTCCGGACAAAGATCCGTTCGTTGCTGTGGGTGATACCATTGGAAAAGGTGATACGGTTTGTATCATCGAGGCGATGAAGTTGTTCAACGAGATCGAGTCTGAGGTAAGTGGAAAGATCGTGAAGGTATTGGTAGACGACGCGTCTCCGGTAGAGTACGATCAGCCATTGTTCCTTGTTGATCCATCCTAAGAACAAAGGATTAGTTGTGTTGTCCTTCGGGACAACCTCATCTATTTAAAAAGCTTAAGGCATGTTCAAGAAAATTCTGATTGCCAATCGTGGAGAAATTGCCCTGCGAATCATTCGCACCTGCAAGGAAATGGGTATCAAAACCGTTGCGGTTTATTCAACTGCAGATAAAGACAGTCTTCCTGTACGTTTCGCCGACGAAGCAGTGTGTATCGGTCCTGCCGTCAGTGCCAAATCGTACTTATCGATCCCGAACATTATTGCTGCTGCCGAGATTACCAACGCAGATGCGATTCATCCGGGATATGGATTCCTTTCCGAAAATGAAAAGTTTTCCCGTGTTTGCCAGGAACACAACATCAAGTTCATTGGTGCAACACCTGAGCAGATTGCCGGGATGGGAGATAAGTCCAATGCCAAGGCAACGATGATCGCTGCCGGGGTACCTTGTATTCCCGGTTCGGATGGTTTGCTGGAAGACCTGGACGACGCAAAGAAAACGGCCAAGCGTATTAAATACCCGGTTATCCTCAAGGCAACTGCCGGAGGAGGTGGTAAAGGAATGCGTGTGGTATGGAAAGAAGAGGACCTCGAACACGCATGGGATTCTACCCGTGCCGAAGCAGGTGCCGCATTTGCGAATGACGGGATTTACATGGAAAAATTCATCGAAGAACCGCGTCACATCGAGATTCAGATTGCAGGAGACCAGTATGGAAATGCCTGCCACCTCTCAGAGCGTGATTGTTCGATTCAGCGTCGTCACCAGAAATTGGTGGAAGAGACGCCTTCACCATTCATGACGGATGATCTTCGTAAGCGAATGGGTGAAGCGGCCATCAAGGCGACTAAAGCCGTGAATTACGAAGGTGTGGGAACCGTGGAATTCCTGGTGGACAAAAACCGTGATTTCTATTTCATGGAGATGAACACCCGTATTCAGGTAGAGCACACGATCACCGAAGAAGTGATCAACTATGACCTGATCAAAGAACAGATCAAGATCGCAGCGGGCGACAAGATCTCCGGGAAGAATTACTATCCGATGATGCACGCGATCCAGTGTCGTATCAATGCGGAAGATCCTTACGCGGATTTCCGTCCGTCTCCGGGAACGATTACCAGTTATCACTCACCGGGTGGACATGGTGTACGAATCGATACACACGTGTATGCAGGATATACGATCCCTCCGCACTATGATTCGATGATCTCGAAACTGATTGTTTCCGCACAAACCCGTGAAGAGGCCATCCTCAAGATGAAACGCGCGTTGGATGAATACATTATTGAGGGAATCAAAACAACGATTCCGTTCCACCAGAAACTGATGGAAAACGAGAAGTTCCGTGAAGGGGACTTCACTACGAAGTTCATGGAAACATTTGAATTTTAATAGAAAAGGCCTCGCTTAGCGGGGCTTTTTTTTGACTGATATTTTGAAGCCCGAAACTCTTCGTCCGTCCCTGACACATTCTGTGTTTACCCTGAAGTGCCCGCGTTGCAGGAAGGGAAATCTGTTCATTCAACAGGGGCTGATCGTGTACACCAGAATGCTGGACATGGAAGAAAACTGTCCGTATTGTGGCTTGCATTACGAACTGGAACCGGGCTTCTGGCTCGGTTCACTGTGGACGAGTTACCCCATCGTGATACTTATCGAACTACCCTTTCTGATCACAGCATTACTCGTGGAAGGCAAGGCCATGTGGCTTTCGTTTGCCGGTCTTATCGGGGCCTTTTTCATTGCCTGGCCGTTGATGTTGCGTTTGGGCCGATCGCTCTGGATTCACGTCAACGTACGCTATGACCCGAAATTTGATCGGAAAGCCTAATCCTCAGAGACAGGTTTCCGTGGCTTGTTATTCATGTGAAAAGCGAGGACGAATTCGTGCGACCCGC
Source organism: Crocinitomicaceae bacterium (assembly GCA_050300995.1). Lineage (GTDB taxonomy): Bacteria > Bacteroidota > Bacteroidia > Flavobacteriales_D > Crocinitomicaceae > UBA4466. The sequence goes on from JBNKYR010000094.1 coordinate 11,369, forward strand.
TGGAGAGTAATGACAGCGGATTGATCGAAATATCGTAGGAATATCCGACTCTGTAGCGCTTGAAAAAATCACAACCGACCTGAACTCCTACGGCATCCTGATAACGGTAACTAATTCCGGCCCAAACGCGTTGTTTGTCTTTGATGTTGTATGCGGCCAGTAGGTTCAGATCAAAAGAAAGCTTCACAGCATCCGTTCTGCCCTGTATCTGTGGGATTAGTTCGACCCGTTTTCCTTCGCCGGTTCGAAAGGTATAGGAGGCCATTAAGTAGTAATGGCGCGCCTGATTGTAATAGGAATTGGTCGCGAGCCGGAAACTGGATGGGACGATATGGGTGACACCTGTTCCCACAAACAGGGCTTGCCCATGGTAGGCAATTCCTGCGTTGAAATTGGGAGCAAGTGTGGCTCCTGTGACGGGGATATAGGGATCATTTGTGGTGGTCGGAGGAATCCAATCAGCATTTGAGCCAAGTTGTGACAGGCCGGCGCCGATCCCTACGGATATTTTCTGAGGAATACCCATTTGTTCCCCAACGATAAACTGGTAGTTGTAGTTGATGTTGAGTTCGCTCGTTTTGTAGAAACCTGCGATATTGATATCCCCTGCGATACCTAGCCCGTGATGCCTTCCGAGAAGAATTCCGTAGTTCGCAAACAGGGATACCGGAGCACCGTTCACATGATTCCATTGGTTACGATAAGCCAGCGTGGCCTGGTGATCATAAAACAAGCCGGTGGTCGCCGGATTGAATTGTGAATAGTTGTTCCAGAACTGGGAAGTGAGAGGGTCCTGTTGAGCATTGGATACGGGTATCCATAACAGGAATAAAAAAGCTACAAAGATTGGTTGTTTCATGAGAACTAAAACAACTGACTCCCCTGGATTGTTACAAGTACACACAAAAAAGCGACTCTTTCGAGTCGCCTTCCTTCAGTTCTTTTACGGAAAACTGTATACCCGAAGTATTCGCGATGTGCTCTGCCACCACACGTCCCTGAAGATCGAGCAGATGGACAGTGCATTCCCGTTACCATCGTCAAACGTCCATGTAACCACCGTTGTTCCTCCGACGGTCAGCGGGAAGATAACGTCGGGTGTACCATAGATCGTTTCCGCACAAACCCGTGAAGAGGCCATCCTCAAAATGAAACGTTCAGCATGGATGATCACCGTTTGTGACAATACTTGAATCGTATAGAAGCCAACCGGCAAGGAGTGAATGTCTATGGATGAATGTTGCTCCTGCAAAGAATGTCGTGAAATTTCCCGGCCAGGAAAATCTGAAATAACGACTTTTAAATCACCAGCTAATGGTCCTGTATAATCTACGTTCAATTGATTATTTGCCGGAATCGGATACTTACAGATTTACTTTCTGTTGGATTGTACGGTATAACCTAGCACAAATTCATGCGTGCCGCGGGAAACACCGCTGAGCATGTTTATTGTGTATTCAAACACATAGCCAACCCGGTAGCGCTTAAACAGATCAATTCCTCCCATGAATTGTAGAGCATCTTCTGAACGAAAACCTGTGCCTAGCCAAATACGTTGTTTATCCTTGATGGAATAGGCTGCTACCACTTGTCCGCTATACG
>JBNKYR010000094.1:12980-13253 GCA_050300995.1 Crocinitomicaceae bacterium
ATATTTTGAAAATAATATGTGCCAACATAGGTCTGCGGTGTAAGTTCAAAGCGCTTCTTTTCACCGAGCAGGAAGCGATATCCACTGAAGAAGGAAAATACAGGAGCAGGATTGTAGAGCTGCTCAGTGTGGACAAATCCCTGAAGATGTTGAGCAGCTAATCCGGAGAAAAACCCCTTGACTATATACGCCATCCCGAAGTCGACGTTAAAAGTGGTCTCGTTGGTTTCCGCTGACAAAATTACCCCCCCGCTGCCGTCTAAAAAAGGTTCG
>JBNKYR010000095.1:0-13213 GCA_050300995.1 Crocinitomicaceae bacterium
GCGTGCTGGTCGTATTGAGGGAAGGTCAGGCTCAATTACCCAAATACCTATTCTAACGATGCCCAATGATGGTAAGCAATGAAATTAACTGCATTTCAAATTTATGTGTTACAATGCCTTGTTACTTTCAGTTCATTCTGAAATTTGATGTGGTGTGCTTCGTCAATGAGGATATCCCGACAGATGGAGCGGAGCAAGGTACATTCGGTGGCATCGTGAAGTGCCTGGTAAAAGATCTGGGCCGCGCTTTCTACGATAATAACAGCAATTGTCCAGATCTCAATGTTTGAGTTGAAGTAGCGAATGCGCCGGAAAAGGCTGTCTCCCCAGTCTTTTTTAATACGTTCTTCACCGATCAGGTCAATATAGCGCCCCAGGTTTCCTCCGTGTTTTTGTTCTTCTTTAATAAACAATTCGGTGGCGTGGACATAGCCGGGGTCGTTGTACTTGCGAGCATATTTGCCAACGGCTTTCAGCAGGTGCCGGCCGTCACTTGTTTCTCCAAGCTGCCAGGCTTTCAGGCTGTACAGGATATTGGCTTTTTCTTCGTCGCTGATGTCGGGTGGGATGCTCCAGTCGACGCGCTGGCGGGTTAGGTTTTCGGCAAAGTGGTTTTTCCAGAAGTCAGATGAGTGTATCATGGCGTTGTTTTTAGATAAGAACCCACCGACGGATCATTTCGTATGTGCTTAACATTCTTTATGATGTCGGATGCCCGGAACAATATGTATATTTACTCATGGTCGTATTGAGAAAATATGTCTGGAAACCACTCGCGATTTTTCTGGAGTGCTTCTTTGCATTTCTCTTTGCCTATCTGGTTATCGCGATATACGGGGCAGTAATCCCAACCGGAATTCTCCATGAGCGGGGAGAGGTGCAGATCTTTGTGCAGTCGAACGGGGTTCATACCGATGTGTGCCTCCCTGTACATACGCAGGAAATGAACTGGCTGGATTTCGTTCCGATCGATGTGTATCCGGAAGATGCAGATTGCGAATACATTACCATTGGTTGGGGTGACAAAGGTTTCTTTATGGATACGCCTACCTGGGCTGAATTGAAGGTCTCAACCGCACTGAATGCTGCACTTTTACCAAGTGATGCTGCCATGCATGTAGCGTACACAGGACTTCCTTTAGAGGATACATATCGTAAATCGGTTTTTCTAAGTTCAGCGCAGTACAGGAAGCTCGTGCGTTTCGTGAAAAGCAGCTTTTTGTTGCGTCATGATGTAGTTGACCTTCTCGCGCATGAAGGATACACGCCTTACGATCGTTTTTATGAGGCGAACAACAGTTATCATTTGTTCAATACCTGCAATAGCTGGACGAACAGTGCATTGAAATCAGCTGGTGTGAGAACGGGGATCTTTGCTCTTTTCCCGGACGGGATCATGGATCATTTATCAGACAACTGATCAAGATCGAGCAACATCCAAACATCACAGGCATAGTGTCCGGAATTTCCTAGCGAACATTTCAGCGGCTTGAAGCCAAGGCGCTTGTACAATCCCAAAGCACTGTTGAGTTCCGGCATTGATTCGAGGTAGATCTGGCGGTAGCCGAGATCTTTCGCAGCCTGAATGCTTCGGCGGATCAGCAACTCTCCGATTCCTTTTCCGCGCAATTCTGCCTGGAGATACAATTTAACGAGTTCAACGCATCCCTCCGGAAGGCCTTCAGTAGGATAGATGCCGCAACCTCCGGCAATTTTTCCTTCGTGTTCCACTACAAAATACAGCGAACCTTCGCGCTGAAAAAGTTCGTAAAGTTGATCCGTAGTGGGGTCAGTGTAAACGCTTCCCGGGCGGTCAATGCCGTGCTCTTCCATGACCTTTCGGATCACTGCTGCAATCGCGGCGTTGTCATGCGGTTCAATGTTTCGGATCTCCGGATTATCCATGAATACTTGCTGTGCTGGCAAAACTACGAAAGAATTTTTCACGCGGGGGTCCGGTATGTATTCCTGTAAATGAAATATTATAATTTAGCGTCCGTGCAAACATTCCTCCAATATAGCCTGTGCACTCTTATGCCATTTTTGACGTCGTTGGTTGCGGCACAGCAATACAATCGGCCGGTTCCTGCAGGCGTAAGACCTTATGAGTTCCAGAATTCCGGCTTTTCCGGTAACGGATATTTTTTACTGACAGCAACAAGACCAGGGGTTCCTCCGAACGATCCTGCCTTTGAATCTCCGTATCCGTTGATGCTGGATTCCGACGGATACCTGACCTGGTATTGGAAACCGGATGTTGCCGGGTGTGCGGATTTTAAATATTATCCGGAGGCAGACGTTTATTCAGTCTCCATGGGGACCGGCGGTGGAACGCCACGATTCTACCTGTTGAATAGTTCACTGGATCTGATCGATACATTGGATGGATGGAATGTGTGGGGAGATATTCACGATGTCCAACACGCGGCAAACGGAAACTGGTTGATTGCCACGACGCCGTATGACTCCATGGATCTTTCGGCTTATACCTTTGACGGAATGCAGGGGAGTGCGAATACGGTTGTTCATGGCTTTGGAGTACAGGAGTTTGATGCGGCCGGAAATCTGGTATTTGAATGGAGCAGTAACGATCATATTTTTCCAACGGAGACCTATGATTTCTATGGGTATAACCCCAATAACTTTGATTACTGCCATGGCAATGCCATTGAAGAGGACACGGATGGTAATTTATTGCTTTCGTTCCGACACCTGAACGCGATCTATAAGATTGATCGAATGACCGGAAACGTAATCTGGCGACTTGGCGGAAATTCTTCCGATTTCACATTTGTAAATGACGCAGGATTCAGCGGTCAACATGATGTACGGCGGTTACCGGGAGGTCAGATCTCGCTGTTTGATAACTCGAATATGGGGGCGGCCCCAAGGAAGTCCCGCGGTGTGGAGTATGTGTTGGACACGATCAACTGGACTGCCACGATGGTGAACGAGTACATTCACCCCGATCAGGGATATCACATGGCGATGGGGAGTTATCGTCAACTGACCGATGGGAGTTCCCTGCTCGGTTGGGGTTTTTCCTATCGTCCCGATCCGACGTTCACCTTGGTAGATGCCGGCCAATCCATTGTTGCTGAACTTTTCTTTGATGATTCATTGATGACCTATCGCGCGCAGTACATGGAAATTCCGTCACTGGTGCGCCCGGAGATCTCGTGCTCCGAGGCCGGTGGGCAGTTGATCTTAACAGCTCCTGCAGCAGCTTCGTATGAGTGGTCAACCGGAGAGAATACGCAATCCATTGTTGTTTCTTCTGCAGATAGCTATCAGGTCTGGGTGCCATTCGGAGAGGGGGTTGTCGGTTCGGCTCCATACATCGTTTCAGATCCTTCCAACGGATGCTCCCTTGCTCTTGATGAATTAGTGAAATCAGCCAATGATACATGGGAATGGTTTGATCTTACCGGTCGTAGAATAAACTGGCCCGTAGAAGGGCGTCTGTATCTGAAGGTCTGGCCCGATGGCAGGGTAGAGCGTACACTGTATACAACTCACTAGGTCCATCTATTGTCTACGGGTCTAAAGTCTAAAAGTTTAATGTCTGAAATCAGGTATTAATGCGGTTGACAACAATGCTTTAAGATCGTATCTTTTGCCTCTAAATAAAACCCTATGACTGAAGTAATCATGACCGCCGACGATTACGGCGTTGTTCCGGATATTAATGAAGCTATTTGCGACCTGGTGCAGGTTGGAGTGATCCATTCTGTGGAGGTATTTCCCAATTATGGGGACAGCGGTTCGAAAAGTGTGGACAATACCCTGCGTTTGTTGCACATTGCAGAATCAGCGGAAAGAGACCTTGAGCTAGGCGTACATCTTACAATCACTTCAGGAAAGCCACTTGTTGCAGATTCCGGACTGGAGCCTGTAATGGTCGGTGATTCGTTTACTTCGTATCGCGATCTGGAACCCGGAGCCGATCCGAATGCGATTTACCGCGAACTGGAGCGACAGGTTCAGGTGTTTCTGGACGATCAGCGTTTGGCGCCATACCTGACACATTTGACCAATCATCACGACTCATTGTGGTTTTATGAGGATTATGCCAAACAATTACTGAAGTTGTCGAATACCTATGGCTTGCCTGTGCGGAACCCGAATTCTGTGCCTAAAAACCGCATCTGGATCTATTATGTCCTGCAAAACCTTGTGCGATCAATCTCGAAAGAAAACAAGAAGAAGATCAGAGAGTTTTACGATGAACGCAAAAAAGGAAAGTTTCCGGATAGTTTTCGTTCGACCGAGGCGATGAACAATTCATTCTATAGTGCGCAATACCTGATGCGTCAGATTCCGGCTCAGGAGGTGCAGGACGAGTTACGGGAAAAGAAAGGCAAGCTGAAAAGGATGTTCCGTCAGGCCCGCAAGGATTATGATCTGATTGAATTTATGTTTCATGTGCGAAAAGGTGGAATTTACGACTGGAATGGAGAGGATGAGGTGTCGTATTACAGCGGAATTGATCCTTCCTATTTCGATGGTCGTCTGATGGAGTTCAGGGGACTTTGGGATAACCGGACCGAGATTCAGGATTATTTTGCTTCGGACTTTAACCGGGGAAGCTGGAAAAATGCGAAGTCTATTGCCACTTCCTGACATTGAAATAATTTGTAATTTCCCATCACGTTTAAAATTTCCCCTATGCCCAAGACACACGTAGACAAGTCGATACTGATTGAAAAGTCACCTGAAGAGATTTTTGAAAAGCTGAGTGATTTTCACAATTGGATTCCATGGTCACCATGGTTGATTGTAGAACCGGGAGTCAAGGTAACGACCCACGAAGATGGAAAGTATTACGAGTGGGATGGAGATCTGGTAGGAGCCGGAAATATGACCGTATTGTCGGAGAATGCACCGGAGCACCTGCATTGCAATCTGACTTTCCTGAAACCATGGAAATCAAAAGCGACAGTAGATTTTTACCTGAAACCAGAGGGAAATGGTACACGTGTCCATTGGGTGATGGATAGCAGTCTCCCGTTCTTCATGTTCTTCTTTAAGAAAATGATGGAGGCCTTTATCGGAATGGATTTCGACCGTGGATTGGGAATGCTGAAGGATTATATGGAAAGCGGTGAAGTACATTCCAAACTTAATTTCGAGGGAATCCGCGATTATGAAGGATGTCAGTATGTGGGAATTAAAGTGGATTGTGCGATGAGCGATATCGGTCCGAGCATGGGGACAAATTTTGAAAAGCTGGAGAAGTATTTTGCAGAGGGACATGAAGATCTCAAGGGAGGTTTTGCCTTTTCCATTTATCATAAATGGCAACCGGTGAAGGGGAGAGTAATCTACACCGCAGCGATCCCGGTATCATCCATTCCGTCGGATCTGCCGGCCGGAATGATTTCCGGAAAGGTTCCTGCCACAAAAAATCACGTAGTGAAGCACACCGGACCGTACAACCATGTCGGAAATGCATGGAGTGCACAGATGTCCCGTGAACGTGCGAAGAAATTCAAAAAGAACCGATCTGTTCATCCGATGGAAGTGTATATGAACGATCCTTCCAACACCCCGGCAAACGAATTGGTTTCGGAGATCTGGGTTGCTGTAAAATAAATTATCATGAATAACTGTCCCTGTGGACGTCTGAAGAGCTATGCTGAGTGCTGCGGACTTGTTCATCAACACATCAGCAATGCTGAAACTGCGGAAGATCTGATGCGTTCGCGTTACACGGCTTTTACAATGGGCCTCGGAGATTTTCTCATCGAAAGTTGTCATTCCGAAACACGTCGTCCGGAAACAAAAGATCAGCTTCTCGAATGGGCTGAAGGACTCGAGTGGTTGGGACTGGATGTTGTTCGTCGTAAAAAGGGGCAGGCCGAAGACGACGAAGGAATGGTGGAGTTTAAAGCGCATTACAAAGAAAATCGTAAGATCAGGGTGTTGCATCAACGCGCTAAATTCCTTCGTGAATATGGGCATTGGACGTATCATTCAATGGTTTAGAAAATAAATTTCAGAACGCTCTGCAACTTCTTCGATCAGATTGCGTCTATCGGATAAGATTGAAATTTAGACCAGATGAAAACCACTACTACACCTTTTTTTCGAAGTATTCTTGTTTTCTGTTTAGCGCTCTGGAGCGGAGTCGTTCTGGCGTGTTCTCCTTGTGGAGCACTGTCAAACGTTACGTCCACGGTCAACGGATCCAATCTCGAATTGACCTTTACAAGTAATGCAGGGTGGGACTGCTGCTACACCGTACAGATCGAGATCGTTTGTGCAAATGCCAGTTTTACGGGAATCGCGAACTATCAATCGGCGCAGATCTGTTTCAACGGGGGAACTCAACCTTCAACAACAAATACGATTGCCATGCCGTATCCGCTGACGGTGATCGATTTAAGTAATTTCTGTCCGGGAAGTTATAAATGGCGGGCTTCAGAAACCGGATGCGGAATTTATACGTCCGAATTCACCTTCGATGTTGCCGGAGCAAGTCCGATCAGTCTTACGCCATCCTCTTCTCAGGATACCATCTGCGTGAACGATAACGCACAACTCGATGTTGCGGCATCCGGAGGGTGCAACATGACTGGATACAATTATTCATGGACACCATCTGTAGGGTTAAGCGCTTCGAATGTAGCTAACCCTGTAGCGTCTCCGACATCAACTACAACGTACACCTGTACGGTTTCCGAATCCGGATCGTGTACAGCGCCACAAACAACCGACATTACAATTGTGGTAAATCCCTTACCTACGGCAACCGTCTCAGGAAGCACAACGGTATGTCAGGGTGATGCACCTCCGGACGTCGTCTTTACCGGGGCGGATGCGACTTCCCCCTACAGTATAAATTATACCCTGAACGGAACACCATTCAATACGGTAACCACCGGAAATACTGCAACGGTCAGTGTCCCCACGGGAACGCCGGGAACCTATACATATACGATAGTGGATGTGACCGAAGCGAGTTCTACATTCTGTTCGCAGGCGCAGAACGGAAGTGCAGTAGTGGTGGTCAATCCGTTGCCGGATGTGGATGCCGGACCGGATCAGGAATTGTGTGAGCCGAATCCGACTTCTCCTTCAGAGATTACCCTGAACGGATCCGGAGCGGTGAATTACAGCTGGGATAACGGTGTGACGGATGGAATTCCATTTGTACCACCTGTAGGGACAACAGTTTACACGGTAACCGGTACTGACGCCAACGGATGTTCCAATACGGATTTCGTAACGATTACATCGTATCCGTTGCCAACAGCAGAAGGTGCAGCAGATCTGATCTTCGGAAACGTGCCGATTCAGGTGAATTTCAGCAATGTAAGTGCAAATGCTACCGAGTATTTCTGGGATTTCGGAGATGGGTCGACCTTGATGACGTTTGATCCGTCGTTGGTCAGTCATTTGTTTGACGAGCCGGGAATCTATACGGTGACCCTTACAGCTTCCAACGGTATCTGCTATGATGTATGGACGATCCAGATCGAAGTGCTGCCGCCGATGGAAGTCATTCCACCAAATATTTTCACGCCAAATGGCGACGGGATCAACGATGAATACATTGTAGATGTCCGCTATGGTGCAGAGTATGAAGCGCTGGTAGTGAATCGTTGGGGCAATGAGATTACAACATTTACCCACCTCGATCAGGGGTGGAACGGTAAATCCAATGGAAAGGATGTGAACGAAGGTGTTTACATCATTCGATACAAAGCCACTGATTATTCGGGGAACGTAATTGAAGGTCATGCACCTTTTACCATCGTCCGTTAATATTTAGTTAGTAAAGAATAAGAGTTAATTCAAAGCAGGACGGGATCACTTTGGTGGTTCCGTCTTTCTTTTACTTGTATCTTGTGATGATGGTGCCAAGATGGATTTTGATTCTCATGCTGGGATTGTTTGCCGAAAGTGTTGATGCACAGGAGACAAATAACGATTCGTTGTTGCGTGTTGCTTTTGAACAGGATGTGGCTGCAATGGTTGATTCCATGCAGATGAGCGACTCTGTCCAGGTCAGATTCTATGAGATTTATCACGCATACGGTGCTTTGATGAAAGAAGCTTACGAGAACCGGACATCCTGGATCGTACTGAACCACACGTATCAATGGGCCGTCAGGGACCGCGATTCCAAACTCAAAGCCATTCTCACTCCGGAGCAATTGTACTACTTCAAAAAACGACAGAGTGAGATCGAACAGGCAGCACGCAAAAGAAAACGCGATGCAAGCCGACAATCTCCCTGATAATTTGTACATTACAACTTTATATATCTAATCATTACACGATGAAGAAATCGCTAAAACTATTCGCCGGAGCAGTATTTGTGCTGGGGCTTTGTTTCACATTCATGAGTATGGCTGACGGAGAATCGGGTCGTATTAAGGTTTACCTGCAGAATAAGTGCAGCTCGGATGTGAAGGTGAAGGTCGCATCTCCTGGAAGTTCAACATATTATACCGTGGAGGATGGTTCCAAAAAGCCAATGACCTTTGTTGAGGGAACAAAAATTTACGATAGTGAAGGCAACATGGTGCATGAAGTCACTTCAAGCTCCGAAGGCACCACAGTGGTCGTTTGCGACTAACACTATTTAGCTGAAAAGAAAAAGCCGGAGTTTCATGAGCTCCGGCTTTTTTATTGGTGACGGTTTACGGATGAGATTTTTGAGTACATTCGCCCGCTTTTCAATTGTTGATTTGCGTTCGTAAATCGGGAGTGAAAGAAGTATACGAAAAGATGATACAAGGCTTTTCGGGAAATGGTTTTGTATCCGTGGACAACTGGTTTTCCAGCGATGAAGTCAGTGCTCTCCGAAAAATACTGCTGCAGCGTTACGAGGATGAAAAATTCAAGCTGGCGGGAATTGGAAATCAATTCGAGCTGCAGAAAGTGAAAAGTATTCGCAATGACCAGATCTACTGGTTACAACGGACTTCAGAAGTACCCGCAGAACAACTTTTTTTTCAGCGACTTGATGATTTCGTGAAATACCTGAACCGAACCTGTTTCACGGGAATCCGCTCGTACGAATTTCATTATGCGGTGTACGAACCGGGATCTTTCTACAAGCGGCACGTAGATCAGTTTCATAACGATGACCGAAGACAGTTTTCCCTGGTGATGTATCTCACGGAAGAATGGAGTCCTGGTGACGGCGGAGAATTGATGATGTACACAGGAGAAGCACACCGGATCGAGCCTTTGTCGGGACGTGTCCTTTTTTTCTCCAGTGAAATCGAGCATGAAGTGTTGATCTCCAAAGTGCAACGTCTCAGCCTTACGGGTTGGTTAAAAACAAATTGATCCAACGATAACCTGTTCGGTTCTTCTGTTTTTGGTGAAATAATTATCTTACTGCTCCAAAAACACAAAAACTATGAAACTAAAGAACTGGATGGGTGTCGCATTTCTCCTTTTGGCAGGCACAGGATTTTCGCAGGATTGGAGTACGGATAAATACCAGTACGATGAACTGTACGACGGGTATGTGATCACCAAAGAAGGTGAGAAGTTAGGAGGGTACGTGAAGTACCGCAACCGCTTCATTATGCAGGAAGAGGTGATCTTTTATGTGACGAAGGACGGAAAGGGAAAGAAGCGTTACGATGCAAAAGACCTGCTCGAATACAGCGTGGCTGACAAAACCTATCATTGTTTGCGGTTTTCGGGAGAAACCGGTTATCCGGAGGTCAGAGGATTGCTCGTTGTTAAAGGGGAGGGGTGTATCAAGGAATACGTTTGGTACGATCGCGCATCCGGCTACAATACGTTCACGTTGATGGACGGTGAAACCGAAGAGGACCTTGCGAAACGTAAATTTCCGCCAACAACTGTTTATCACAAGAAAGGTGACGACTTACCTGTAACTAATACGTATTTCAAAGACGATTTCAACAAGAAAATGTCAACGTATATCAAGGACAACAAGGAATTGGCCCGAAAAGTGAAATCCGGAGCATCGAATTACGATAAGGTGATGAACATCGATGCAATTTTTGCTGAATACAACAAGGATTGTAAATAAGCAAGCCTGAAAGAATATGGATTGAAAGCCTTCCCGGTCGGGAGGGCTTTTTCGTTGGGATCAGATTTTAACCCGTTGGGAAATTGCACATAGGCATTGTTGGCCGCATTGCTGATTTTGCAAAAAAAAACAGTGTAATGCGCCTACTTATCACGATACTGTTGATACCATTTTTTGCTTTTGTGCAACAAACTGAACTACTCACCGCATTGCCCGCAATGCTGGGAGAAAGCTCCGGGTTGCTCATGGTGGAAGGGCGTTTAGTGTCAATCAATGATTCAGGTGGTGAAGCAGCGTTGTATGAATTGGATCCCGGAAATGGAGCGGTTCTGCGCACAGTTGTTGTAGATAATGCCATCAACAAGGATTGGGAAGCACTGACGGGAGACGGAGAATACATTTACATTGGCGACTTCGGAAACAATGCGGGCTCCAGGACTGATCTGGGGATTTATCGTATTTCTGTTACGGATTACCTGACGGTACAGAATGATTCCGTGCATGCTGAATGGATTGGATTTTCCTACGGAAACCAAACCGATTTTACCCCGACAAATTTTTCAACCAATTTTGATGCGGAAGCGTTTGTTGCGTTCAATGATAGCCTTTATATCTTTTCCAAGAACTGGGGAGATCACGCTACAGATGTGTATGCGCTTCCCAAAGTTCCGGGAAATCATGTGGCCGAAATTCGCTCGCATCTGGAGAGCCAGGGGCTGATAACAGATGCGGTGCTCAACAAAGATGGGGACGGGGTGCTTCTGACGGCGTATGAAGGTCTGACCGCTTTCGTGCTTCGCCTGGCAAGTTTTTCACCTGTACTGCCCGGAACTATCGAACGTTGGAGCATTGACATCCCGCAAGGATATTCCATGCAGGTGGAGGGAATTGCCCGGGTGGAGGCAGGAAGTTATTACCTGAGTACCGAGGCAAGTTTTGTCGGATCATCCGCCTTGTACGGCTTTCAGTTGGGTGAAGCGAAACTTGCGGAAGCCACTTCGAATGCGCTTCGAATGTATCCGAACCCTGCCACGGACCATGTTTTTCTGGAAACAGAAACGCCAGCTACCATTGAGTTGTATGATGCCCTGGGGAATTGGGTCATGTCTGAAGAAACGCAGGGCCTGCTTTGTCTGAATACAACACATTTACAGCGGGGCGTGTACCTGATGAAATGGTGCGGTAGTAGTGCGGTCATGCAAACGGTCAGACTGGTATTGCAATAATACAGCTGCGTTCGGAAGTATCCGAAAGATTCACTACTTTTCGGCATGGCCTGGCAGAAACTTGAAGAGCAGGGACGACGTGCACGGGTGGTTCCGGGATTTATTCGGTATCCGTTGATTGCGTTGGGACTCGTCCTTTCATTTTACTTCCTGTTTACTTTTGGTGGACCGTATCGCTGGATTTCAGAATTGCAGGCGAGACTCTTTGGTGGTGAATACTATATTGCTCTTTCCTTCTTTCTCACATGGATGACTTTTCTGATTCCGACATTGATCATCGTGCGGGCATTGATCCCTTATTACGAGCGCAGACGAATGGGACGGGATGATCTGCTTGATCAGCAGTAAGTCCTTTTACACCGAAGAAATGCCTGCACTGATATTTTCCCTGAGTAATTTCTAAGATGCATAAGGTTAGATCATTTGGTGTCCAAATCAGGTATTTATACCTGTTAAGAAGGGGCATAAATACCTGATGAAACCATTTGCAGGATACGTACATTTGGAAATCAGCTTCATTATCAGCCATGCGAATCATTATCAATGCCGACGATTTCGGCCCAATCGATTTTATCAACCAGGGAATTTATGCGCAGGTGATTGCGGGAAACCTGGATTCTGTTCAAACACTTGTGAACGGCGCTGACCAGAATAAACTCTATGAAAGTTTGCTGCGTTTGCACGATTGCGTTCCCAACGATAGAAGACTGGACGTCGGGGTGCATTACACGCTGACTTCCGGAAGTCCCCTGGTGGGCCGCTCGGATAATTCTACCGGACGTATCTGGGGAGATATGGTACAGCAAAAGCGCCGCGATCCGGTGGAGTTTAAGGGCTATATGCATTTCAACTTCGATTACAAGCCCTACCTGTCGCTGATCGGTGAGGAGTTCCAGGCACAACGAGAATTGTTGCAATCACTTGTGGATAAGGTGAATGGTCAGCGCGGAAAGACAAAACTATTTGTGAACAGTGTTTCAAGTCACCATAACATGCTGACGGTCGCCGAAGATCTGTTTGAGACCTATGTGAATGCTTCCAAAGGATTGCGGGTCCGTGCACCGAAGATGGTTCCGTCCGGAACTTCGAAGAGCTACTACGGATTTGTATTGCCATTGTTTAATCTGACAGATTCACAGGAACAGCGTCAGGCAATGGAAAAACTGAACAAAGCTTTCAGCAGGAATGAGTTCCTCGGGAAGAATTCAGTGGAAATTCATTCGCCGTCGTATATTGATATTGAATTTTATAAAAACCTCGGCTCGCTTGGTCTGGGAAAACTGAAGCGCAAGAAAGTGGAGGAACGCAAGGAGAAATTTGCCGAAATGATCAGGAGGGCCCGTGAATATACACTGAACCCGCAAGTCGAAGAGGGAGACAAGATCATTGAGTTTGTGTTTCATCTCGGAACGCGTTCACCGCAGGATAAAAACAAGCGCTATAAAGAGATGACGGAAGGGTATCCCGGCGTAACACATAAATATTTCGATAACCGGGAAGTAGAGATGGAGGCATTGTTTGAATTGAGCAACAGCGATGCCTTCCGGAACATCATCAAGGACAATGTTTCCTGGGATGAATGTGGTATCGTGAAATACGTGTAAATCGCCGGGAGCGGAAAGTCCAGGTGGAGGGCTTTAGCTTCAGGGTTTCAAGTTGACTTCAGGGAGTCTCATGCAAGTTTTTTCCGAAGAAGATGTGTGGGGTTAATTGATGTGGATATACGCAAATATGTATATTTAAAGCAACCATGCTATTGCGAGCTTATGAACCACAAACACTTCCGGCCGGGTCCGGGAAATATCCCGCCGGCTTTTACTAAACCCACTCCCGGGTTTAAGAAACGTGCATTGCTGGCCTTTACCGGGCTATTCATCTTTGCAGCAGTTTATATCTATTTAATGGTCTGGTTTGCGATGCAATCCATGACTATGTTCTCGTGGGTACAAAAACAACCGGG
>JBNKYR010000096.1:0-13209 GCA_050300995.1 Crocinitomicaceae bacterium
CAATGGATGTCAAACCTCCCGGGCAGCTTCCGGAGAAGATCTCATGGACCATATCCGTTGAAGTTCCTGCAACATTCAGGATGTCAAAGTTCAGGATGGTGGAAGTTGCTACAAATGAGAACCACACATCGTCGTCGGCACCTGAACCTGCACAGGCAGAAATACCTGAGTTCGTGGCATTATAAGTCGATGAAGAAGTAACCGTTCCACAATTCAGGTCTGGATTAACGGTAGCAGCGATAGCTCCGCCGCAGTCATCATTGGCAGGTGGAGGAGGGCAGTAGTCAACCGCAATGTCAAACGCAGTGGTTTGCGGAGACGGGAAGGTTGAAACAGTAAAGTAATAGGTGGTTCCGGCAGTCAGGTTGACGCCATTAACGGATGGGTTTCCGCCTGAAGCCGTTCCCGATGCAATACAGTTTGTTCCGGCAGCACTTGGACAGCCGTCTGTGACAAAAACACCTACCCAGGTTGCAGTGTTGGTAAGTACAATGCTGATGCATTCATCAACGGCCGGAGTATACGTAAAAGTATAATCGTCGCCATCCATATAAGAACTACCACAAGCATCGGAGCTTGTAAAGTCGTCACCGGCACCTGAAGTATTCAGGCCTGTTTGCGTGTAAGGCAAAGATCCGATTACGGTGTTCGGAATACATGGGCCGGAAGTTGGTCCCTCGTATACACAGATATTTCCACTCATGTTTGCTGTACCATTTCCTGAACGGCGATGCACCTGTATATAATAAGTGGTTCCGGGAGTCGTCGTGACAGTTACCGAAGCCGTTGTTCCTGATAACTGAGCATCACAACCCAATTCTGTTCCACCACCACAGGCACTCCAGATCACCACTGAGTGTGATTGGTTCCCGGTAAGATCAACAGTGGTTGAACTGGTCGTTGCTGTAAATGAATACCAACCGTCATCGCGGTCATTACCCAATGTACACGTTGCTGAATTGACCAGCCCCCCGTTCACATAACTTGCACCATTCATCGTGTAAGCTACTGGACTACAGGAAGCATTTACGGTTAATGATGGTACGCCTGTACAACCATCGGATGGGTTCTGTGCTGAAACACCAAATGTAACAGCAAAGGAGAGTAGAAGGAGTATGTTCTTTTTCATCTTCACGGTT
Organism: Crocinitomicaceae bacterium; assembly: GCA_050300995.1. Lineage (GTDB taxonomy): Bacteria > Bacteroidota > Bacteroidia > Flavobacteriales_D > Crocinitomicaceae > UBA4466. The sequence goes on from JBNKYR010000096.1 coordinate 1,140, forward strand.
TAAGTTGTTCACCTTTACAGTCCTTTTCGAAGATGCTCATATCCTTGCGAAAGAGGAGAATACCAGGTACTTGTGTTGTAAGGAAATCACTCAATACATCATAACTCTTAAAATCCGCGTTGTTAACCGACATGCTGATGATGTGATTGGGTTCGCAGGTTGCTTTAACAACGAGGCCTGGCTGGTTTTTTAATACTGCCAAAGTGTTCTGATAGTACGTGTTGGATTCGTTTCCGATCCCGATGACGTATTCGGATCGTGTTTGATCGATTTCTGTGCTTCCTGTATGCGCTTCCGCTTGTGCGTTTGAGAAGTAGGCAAAACATAAGAAAGCACCCGTTAAAAAGGTAATTTTCATAGTATTAGCGTAAAAAATCTTCGGTCTAGCTGATCAACAGGTTGATTTAGCGGGTGTAAATTACTCATAAACTTTAGATTAAAAAAGTTAATTTTTCAACAAGAATGAGTGGCAACCCTACTAATTCGTTGATAACAAGCAACAAAAAAGGTGCAACCGATTGGTGCACCTTATTACCTATATGATAAGCGGTTGTTTACTTCTTTAAAAGGTCTCGGATTTCCATCAATAATTCCTGATCCTTCGTTGGAGCCGGAGGAGTTGCCGGTGCCTCTTCTTCCTTCTTTTCAAGTCGTTCTTTCATGCGGTTGTACGACCTCACTGCCATGAAGATTACGAAAGCAACAATAAGGAAAGTAATGATAGCGTTAATGAATGCTCCATAATTGATTGCGACCTCTGCAACACCGTCTCCTGCACCTTCGGAAGATTCCTGAACGGCATCCTGGATCACAAGTTTGAGCTCCTTAAAGTCTACACCATTCAGAAGCTTGCCGAGTGGGGGCATAATGATATCATCGACCAATGATTTGATAATCGCTCCGAAATATGTCGCCATGATCAAACCGACCGCCATATCTATTACATTCCCCTTGCTGATAAACTTTTTAAATTCCTGTAACATCGTGTTTGTTTTTTGTTTCTGCTAAAATAATCATTCACGGAAGTGCCTGATTGATCAACAGCTGGGGGTTATCCACAACGATTTTTTGAAATGAACTTCGGGAAATGCAGGTTCGCTTTTTAGCTGGAAATGTACTTCAATCAATACTGAAGGGCTGTCGGTGAAGCAGTGAACGACTCAATGTTACTTCGTCGGCGTATTGCAATTCGGAACCAACAGCAACTCCGCGTGACAAAGTCGAGATTTGGACATTGAATTCCTTCAGTTTCTTATAGATAAAGAAATTTGTGGTATCTCCTTCCATTGTTGCGCTAAGAGCAAAGATCACCTCATGAATGTTGCCGGAAGCCACGCGTTGTACCAGGTGATCGATGCTGAGATCGGAAGGTCCAATGCCATCCATCGGAGAGATAATGCCCCCCAAAACATGATAGACACCTTTATAGGCTTCGGTTGCTTCGATGGCCAGTACATCCCGGATATCTTCAACCACGCACACAAGAGATTCGTCTCGCGCAGGATTGGCACAGATGTCGCAAATATCATGGTCAGAGACGTTTCCGCAGGAACGACATTTCTTTACATGTTCCTTCATGATGAGGAAGGCTTCCGAGAAATCGCGGACTTCTTCTTCGGACCGGTTCAGCAGCTGAAGAACCAAGCGAAGCGCCGTACGCCGACCGATTCCCGGAAGCGAGGCCATTTGATCAACCGCTGATTCGATATAGCGTGAAGGAATTTTCATCATTCAAAGGTAGAGAATTATCCACGACGACATTTGGAGGGAAGTATTACTTTTGCATACTTGATCGTTAATCATGCAAAACCAGGTCAACATACAGAACAAACGTGCCCGCTTCGAATACCACTTGCTGGATAAGTTCGTGGCAGGGATCGTATTGTCCGGTACGGAGATTAAAAGTATCCGAAATGGAAAGGCGAGTATCCTTGAGGCATACTGCGTGTTTCAAAATGATGAAATCTGGGTGCGCAACATGCATATTGCTGCGTATGAAAACGGGTCGTTCTACAATCACAGTCCGCGTGCAGATCGTAAGCTGCTGTTGAACCGAAAGGAGATTAAAAAGATCGAGAAGTTCTTAAAGGACAAAGGAAATACAGTGGTTCCGCTCAGGATCTTTATTTCGGAAAAAGGGTGGGCAAAAATGGAAATTGCCTGCGCGAAAGGAAAGAAATTGCACGATAAACGACAGGATCTGAAGGAAAAGGACGATAAGCGCGATATGGATCGTGCGATGAAGCGTTAAAGAAATCCCAATGTAAGAAGGTGGGCCCAGCGATGCCCGGTAATAAGGTACACGAGTATTACTGCGTTCGTTCCGAAATAACTGGCGTGGTACAGGATCGTAAAGCTGACGCTTTTGCGCTTGTATTGCATGGTGATCACCGGAAGCATTAAAAGAAGGATGATCAACCAGGCGGTACCGTATAGCGTGAAATGAATGTTGTAAGGATTATTTTCCACCTTCCCGAGAGAAATGATGCGGACCGGGTTGTGAAAGATCCAGCTGCTCTCCACGAGGACATAACGATCTTTGTTGTAAAGACTGTAGCGCATCTGGCTGACAAAAAAGGAACGTTCCGACGCTGTTCGAATCAGTCCGACGTCCTTTCCGTTCGGTGCGGCACCAACATTCAGCCGGTAATGTGTGATCTCTTCACGCTCAAAATGGTGCGGAAGAACCAGATCGAGTAAGAGACACAGGGTAAGAATCGAGCCAAGGATGGCACTGACCCGGATCGTTTTCCATTTACGTCCCTTTGTCAGGTAATTGAAATAGCGATCATTCTCCTCCGTTTGCCTGATTTTTTGATCAGCAAAGCGTACATGCGCGGTTTTCATCCGCTCTTCATGTGATGCCTTCCTGTTTTCCGGTTTGGTCGTTGCCGCCGACTCTGGTCGTTTACCAAGCAGAATTTCGTAGGCTTCCGTAAGTTTGATAAATAGTTTCTCAGCATCCGGATCCGGGTTTTTATCCGGGTGATAGCGCATGGCCAGTTGCCGGTACCTTTTCCGGATCTCATGCCGGGAAGCTCCCGGCTCGAGTCCAAGTAGTTTATAGCACGCGCTTTTTTGCATTGTCAGACAATTTCATCGTTTCCGGACGATTGATCTTTCCACTTGTTGTGTATACGAATTTGTCGAAAAAATAAACAGCTCCCGGCGTTTCATAAGGAGACAGGATTTCTTTGAAATCAGATTTGGTAAAATCCGTTTCGTCACTTTCGATGCAGAGAACATGGCGTTCCCCCAACTTATCATCCGGAATGCCAATACTGAAAAATGGTGCCCGGATCATTCTGCTCAAACGATCTTCAATAACTTCCGGATGTATCTTAATACCACCACTGTTGATCACAAAATCTTTCCGTCCCAGCCATTGAAACCCATTTCCATGTTCGTTGATCGAAACAAGGTCGTTGGTTTTTAAATCATTCACTCCAAGGTGTGGGGCGCTGATCACGAGGCATTGATCTTCCGTAGAAATGCTTATACCCGGCAATAGTTGAAATGAAGGATCGTTGCCTTTTAAATCGCGCATCGCAATGTGTGAGATCGTTTCGGTCATTCCGTAAGTCTGGTAAACTTCATTCGGGAACGCATGAAAGGAATCGGCAAGGGTAGAGGAGACAGGTGCCCCGCCTATGATGATCTTCCGAATAGCTTTCAGGGCATCAGGAGTACGTTCAAGAGATGTGGAAACCTGGAGCGGAACCATCGCAGCGAAATCAATGTGTTCGGACAGGTTTAACAGGGGAGCGCTACTGATGTCACCCACGATCAATCGAAGTTCAAGCACAAGAGCACGGACGATCATCATTTTTCCGGCAATCGTTTCGGGGGAAAGACAAAGAAAAGCGGTATCTCCTTTTTTTAACTCGAGGAATCGTCCGGTCATTTTTGCGGAATTGACCATGCATTCTTTCGCGATCCCGATTTTTTTTGGTGTTCCCGTTGACCCTGAAGTTGAAACAGCGATATGCGTGGAATCGCTTTCCCACTCGGCGAGAAAAGTTTCTACCGCTCTTTTTAAAGAGACGTCATTACTATGATAAGTAAGCGAGATCACTTTTTTGGAATGGGATTTGCTCCTAAAGGTAACAACTTTGAAAGACAAGAAATGTTCAGCACGTGTTTGACCCCTTGGATTTTAAATTGTAAATTGACCTCAAGAATTGGAAATTATGAAAATGCACGTTGGAAAATGGTTGGTTGCGTCTTTTGCTCTCCTTATGCTAACATCGTTAGCTCCGTCAAAGGCAACCACAGGAATTGAGTTTGAGACACTCACATTGGATGAGGCAAAAGCTCTCTCAGCGCAAACCGGAAAGCCTATCTTTATTGATTGTTATACGGTTTGGTGCGGTCCCTGCAAATGGATGGCCGCGAATTCTTTTCAGGACGCTGGCGTTGCTGAACTGTACAATTCGAAATTCATTAATCTGAAGGTAGAAATGGAAAAGGATGTGGATGGCAAAGAATTAGCCATGAAATATGAAGTTCGCGCTTATCCGACCCTCCTGATCATCGATAGTAAAGGAAATTTGAAAAGAAAAGTAGTTGGTGCTCAGGATGCCAATGGCATGATCACCTTTGCGAAAGCCGCTCTGAATTAGTGATCTTACATCGTTGTAAAAAATAACAGGCGTCGGATTCCGGCGCCTTTTTTCATTCTTGTGTACGAAGCCGCTTGCGAAAAATAAAATTCCTCTTATATTTGCACCCGCAATTGACCAATTGTACATGGCGAGATAGCTCAGTTGGTTAGAGCGCAGGATTCATAACCCTGAGGTCCCGAGTTCAACTCTCGGTCTCGCTACAAGGAGGTGCAGAAAGCACCTCTTTTTTTGTTTATACGTGGACCGTCTTTTACATCTATTCTCTATTCAGCATCACTGGACGCCTTCATGTAAAGAAATGACGCAGGATATGAAGCATACACCAGGAATGGCGTACGCAGAATCCTGTTTTAAAATGTCTTCTTCGTAAGGCTCTCTCAGGAGAGTTTATTCAACTCATCAGAGATGAAAGAGGCTAATTTCTGCAGGTGATTGGCTGTGAAATCAAATCGTACACCGGCAGTTTCATAGATCTCAGGAATGCTTTTTGTGTAGGCCAGTCGAAGAGCATCCTTGTAGGCTTCGATTGCCTTCCCCTTGTTTTCAAGGCTGTTTTTCCAGATTCCTAATGCCCCCAGCTGAGCAATGCCGTATTCGATGTAATAAAACGGAACTTCGAAGATGTGCAATTGTCGCTGCCAGGTTGTTTCCTTCGCTTCTTCATAGCCGCTCCAGTCCGTAAGACCGGTGCCGTATTCTTCACTGAGTCGCAACCATGTGGTTGTGCGTTCTTCGTGACTGTGTGTCGGATGTGTGTACAGCCAATGTTGGAATTCGTCTACCTGGGCAATCCATGGGAGTATTTTGAGTACAGATTCAAGTTGCTCCTTTTTTGCACGATTCAATTCTTCAGGATTGCTGTAGAACTTATTCCATTCTTCCATGGAAAGCAATTCCATCGACATGGAAGCGAGCTCAGCTACTTCTGAGGGCAAATTTTTGAAACCGGTCAACGGAAGCTCGCGACTCAAAAATGAGTGGATAGCGTGCCCACCTTCATGGACCATTGTTACAAGATCCTGCTGGGAGCCAACTGCATTCATAAAAATGAACGGAACACCAATTTCGTACAAAGGATAATTGTATCCTCCCGGAGCTTTTCCTTCTTTTGATTCGAGGTCCAGGTGGTGCATTTCGTTCATCGTTTTCAGACAATCCGCAAAATAGGGATCAATGTGTCCGAACATTTCCACGGTTCCCTGCAACAGCTGTTCTCCGCGTTCAAAAGGGCGGAGCGGCGGCTTTCCTTCCGGGTCTACGTTTAAATCCCATGGACGAAAACGATCTTTGCCCAGTAAACGGAGTTTTTCCTCCTGCAATTGACGAACAATAGGGACGATTACTTTTTTAATGGAAGCATGAAAATCGTAACAATCCTGCACGGAATAATCGAAGCGACCCATGGCTTCCATTTTATAATCACGGAAATTTTCAAATCCGGCGTTCAATGCAATCTGATGCCTTTTTTTCAGAAGGCTGTCAAACAGAGCATGCAATTTCTCAACATCTTCCGACCGTCGCCCGGTCATCTTATCAAAGATTTCTTTTCGGAGTGCTTCGTCCGGCTCCTTTAAAAAGAGCGCAGCTTTTTGCATCGTCAGTTGTTCTCCTTCATGTTCGATGCTTTGTGCAGCGCTGATTGCTCCGAATTTCTGGCTTTCTTCAGCGACTTCAGAAAGCAGCGGAACGTTTGCTTCCCGATACAATTCCAGGGCTTTCCGAACACGTCTGAATAAAATGTGATAAGCCGTGTCTCCCTCCAAAGGTTTCGCGAACGGAGATTCATTTAATTTCCGGTTCAACTGATCTTCAAACGGTGCCATTTTCGGTTGAATCTCTGTCACAAACAAGGTGTATGCTTTGCTGAGGGCTTCATCCCGCGTGTCAATGGTCATACGAATGTAGCGCCATGCGAGGTCTTCTTCAAGGATGGCTTCCAGTTCGCTTTGATCCCGGAGCCACTGTTTGAAATCTTCCGGAGATTCGATTTCCCGCGAAACAAGATCGCTGAAATAGGGTTCAACTACTTCCCAGGAGTCGATCACAAGGTCCTGAGCTACAAAATGGCGTGTGGGTTTTGAAATATGCATGACACAAAAAAAGTCGGTTCCCCGACTTTCTCAATTATTTTTTAGCTGTACTCTTTTTTGTTGTCTTTTTTGGCGCTTTTTCCTCGCCCTCGGCAGCTTCAGGCTTTTCGACTTTTTTCTTTGCCGGTTTTGCTTTTTTCTCTGCCTTTTCTTCCTTCTCTTCAACTGCTTTTTCTTCAGTCGCTGGCTCTTCCGGTTTCAAAAGGTCGGCCTTTAACAGGATGTTATACCATTGGAAGATCTTTTTGATGTCGGATGGATAAACGCGCTCCTCATCATAGTTGGGCAACACATCGGAAAGGAATTCCTGAAGCGTTGAAATATCCTCTTTATGGGAAGGAGCTTCTTTTCCTTCGGCCTTGGAGAACAATCCATCAAAAATCTCTTTCAAAGGTTTGTCGTCCTCATAAGTGTAGATGCTGATATCCTCGAGAGCTGAAATCCGATCCGAAGCATACGCCGGGAATCGTTTTTTCTCTGTCAGTGATTCTACGATAATGCTGTTTTTTCCCTGAGCAATTACCTTGTACAGACCCAGGCGGCCGGAAATAGAAATAATACCTGATAAATCCATTCGTTTATTTTGAAGACCTCAAAAATAGAAATTCTTAACTACCTTGACTTAGATGCGGATAATTTTTGACTGATACACTCCTGCAGATGTGTGGACGGTCATCACGTAAGCGCCTGAAGCAACGCTTTGTACGTCATAAACTCCTTCGGAAAGGGGAGATAATTGAATCTTTCTTCCGTTAACATCTGTCAGTTCTACCAATGAAATCTCTTCATCACAGGAAATAGTGATCGTGTGTGAGGCCGGGTTCGGATACGCAATGATCTTTGCATCCTGCATTTCTTCAATTCCCGCGGAAAGTACAAACGGAGCGGAAAGGGAAGGGCAGCCATCGCCATTGAATGCTTCCACCTGGTAGCTCCCATAAGGTGGGCTTACGATCAAATCCTGATTTGTCTCCCCCGAGAGTAGATTGCCGTCCAGATACCACTGATAGCCTGTTGCGGATGAGGACGAAACCATTGTAGCCCAATCGGAAGTGATTGTTGGTGTCGGTCCGAAAGTTTGTTCGAGCATGGCGTTCAGTGCATGGGCTACTCCATAGCCATAAGCGTTATTGGGAACGGTTCCGGTATACTGATTCGTATAAGCCGTGTTGTGGATGTCATCCAGAAAGTCCTGGTAAGTGGCGTGCGGACAACGCTCCAGGTAGAGTGCAGCGATTCCCGCAACCGCAGGTGAAGCCATGGACGTGCCTCCGTTTCGTACATGCCAGCCTCCGGAATCGATGGAAGAGTTGTACGCAGGATTCGTAAGAAACCACATCGGGCCGGCAGAAAGGCTGACATCTCCGGCTCCGACAACGTCTGGTTTGACCACATTGTGTCTGTTCGGACCTTTGCTCGATGCAGGAGAGAGTTTACCGGGCGGAGTCATGTCTGAAGCCGGATAGTACTGATTGTAGTTGGCATCGATATGACCAAGCCGGTTTCGCATATTTCCTACGGAAACAACTTTCTCCGAGCAATTCCATGAAGAAACAATACTCTGCAAAGTATCTGGCCCCACATAATAGATAGAATCAGGGAATTCAGCGAGTGGTCCGCCAGCCCAGTATTGATTATTGTATCCGAGCCATTCACCACTCCAGAGATCATACTTGCCGGAGCCGGTTGTTTCAAAGCGGTAACGCAAGCCTGCTGAGTCCACCCGTGCCAGGAATTGCATATGATAGTTGCCGTCAATATATTCGGTATACGCCTCAAAGGTCAACAAACGATTTCCGTTATTCCACAAGGTATCGTAGATCGTTGTTCCGATGGAGGATGTTGCTCCATGAAAGTTTGTTCTGCCCCGATCGCTCCATCCTGGTCCCTGATTGTTGACTCCCATCGCAAAATCCCAGGTCGCATCGGAAATGTCCGACCAAAGATCAAAGAAGATCGTATTCGCTCCGAACACTGCCGAACTGAAAGGATTATTAACGAACCAGACAAAGTTCGTATCCGAAGTAGGATTACCTTGCTGATGATGCTTTCCTTTCGCTCCGGAGTTACCAGCGGCGGCAACGATAATTCTTCCGGGTTTCGCATCCAGCTGAGCTTCCATCGCTACGGCTGCCGGGTCATTACCATCATGACTTCCAAAATAGGTTCCGATACTCAGGTTGACAACAGCAGGAAGTCCTAATGTGTCTGCAACTCTGAAAACGTAATCGCAGGCATCTGAAACGGTCAAGGTCCAGTTCGGACGGGTGAAATCCGTTTCGACGATAACAATCTTCGAATCCGGCGCCATTCCTTTATTGGAACCATTGGCTCTTGCGTTTCCTGATCCCTGCCCGGCAACAGTCGTTCCATGAGCATTACCGTCCATACTTGTGCAAATGCCATTGTCAATATCCGTATTGGTCCAGATAAATCCGTAACCATATTCGGCCGGAGAAGAAGCGTTGTCCGGCATCGTTTGATCCCAGTATCTCAGAACACGTGTATTTCCGTTTGAGTCAATGAAATCAGGGTGATTAAAATCAATTCCTGTATCCACATAACCAATGATCACGTCCTTTCCGGTGTAGGCACCGCTCAATCCACCAAGCCCCGCATGGACTTCATTTACATAGTGATGCGCCCGAGCAGAATCACTGAGCAGAGCAGGGGGAGCATACTCGAAATAGAAATCGGTAAGTTTTCCTGAGAGCTTCCTGTCGTTGATCCACGAAGGGGTTGCTGTAATGAATAACCAGTTTCCGGCAGAGTATTTGATAGTCACCCCGTCATGGTCGAGCAGTTTCAGGTTCTGTTCATTGGCCGGAACACAAAAAGTTGTCATCCTGTCCGGCGAATTTCTGAGAACCTCTGCAAAACCGAATTTTTGGGCATCTGCCCGTAAGGAAAGAAGTGTCAGACTAAAAAATAATAAGGAAGCTTGTAGCAGTTTTACCATTTGTCAGCGTATTATACCATAGAGACGTAAATATATGCCAAATGGTTAATTTATGAGACGGGCTAAACAGATTAATTTTAAATTTGACCGGTTTAAAATATTCAAAAAGAAAACGTATGAATAAATTCATTATTAAGTTGTCGTTGAGCGTGTTTGCCTTTGGGGTAGCACAGCTTTCTTTCGGCCAGGTGGCGAAAGACGTACTGAACTGGTACAACGGCCCCAACGGAATGGAGACCGAAGCCGCTTACAAATTGGTTAAGAAAAGAGATACCAAGACCGTAGTTGTGGCGATCATTGATTCCGGCATTGACATTGAGCACGAAGACCTTCAAGGGAAAATCTGGGTAAACGTAGATGAAATCCCTGGGAATGGTATCGACGACGATAATAACGGATATATCGATGATGTGCATGGGTGGAACTTCCTCGGAGGTAAGGATGGTAAGAATGCCAATCCAATGCGTTTGGAGCGTACACGTATCTATGCAAACCTGAAAGACCGCAGCGACCTTTCTGCTGAAGAAAAGGAGTTGTTCGAGCAGGTTTCCAAAGAACTGGAAGAAGAGCGCGCTACTTACGAAGGATACCTTTCACAAATGGATATGCTTGCTCCAATGATCGAGGGTATTCCAGCAATGCTGAAGGAGAAATTCGGTAAAGATGATGTGACAGAAAAGGACATCAACAAATACCTGAAAAAACACCCGGATGAAAAGCAGGCAATGGGCCTTGCCATGGCATACGTTACAGGTGAACTTACGATGGATGTGATCAACGAGCAGAAAGAGCAGATTCAGAATATGCTGGATACACACCACAATCCTGATTTCAACGGTCGTACGATTGTAGGTGACAATCCGGATGATTTCAACGATCGTAGCTACGGAAACAACGATGTGGAAGGACCGGATGCTTTGCACGGTACGCACGTTGGAGGTATTGTTGGTGCAATTCGCGGTAACAAGCTTGGTGGTGACGGTGTTGCAAACGATGTGTTGTTGATGTCTGTTCGTGCGGTTCCTGACGGAGACGAGTTCGATAAGGATATTGCTTTGGCGATTCGTTATGCAGTAGATAACGGTGCACAGGTGATCAACATGTCTTTCGGTAAGAAGTACTCTCCGCACCAGAAGGAGGTTTACGAAGCATTCCAGTATGCGGACTCTAAAGGAGTGTTGTGTATCCATGCTGCCGGAAACGACCACAAGAACATTGATGTGGAGCCAAACTATCCAACATCGATGTATCCATTCCAGACAAAGAAACTGGATCACTTCATTACAATTGGTTCTAGCACGCGCAACACGGAAGAAGCACTTCCTTCTTCTTTCTCTAACTACGGTAAGAAAGGTGTAGATGTTTTCGCTCCTGGATCTGAGATTTACAACTCCGTTCCACAAAGTGAATACCGTGAGCTTCAGGGAACTTCAATGGCTTGTCCGATGGTTTCCGGAGCAGCAGCGATGCTGAAGTCCTACTTCCCGGAAATGTCTATGAAGGAGATTGCTGACGTATTGCTTTCAACTTCCAAGTCTTACAAAGGAACAATGCAAAAGCACCCTGAGACAAAGAAGATGGTAGACTTTGCAGAGCTTTCTGTAACAGGCGGTGTTGTCAACCTGAAAAATGCGGTTGAGAAGTGCCTTGAAATGGAAGCAGCAAAAGGAAACTAATCCGAATAAATCATTAGTTTTAGGCCGTCCGTTTGGGCGGCCTTTTTTATTATCTAAGATTATGATCCATCGCATTATTTTTCTCGTATTGTTGTTTAATTGCTTGTATTCATTTAGTCAGGATTCGCCGCTTGAGGAATGTTGTACTAACAAGGAGATTAAGTTGTATGCAGTCGTAGACGTTGATATGGAAAGTAAATCTGTTGTAATTCAAAATGAACGGATTGCTGTTGGACCTAAGGCTATTCAATACCAAACACTGAAGTTCGCGGATTGTAAAGTAGAATCATCTGAAGTTTTGGAAACCAGTGGCTATAACAATTGGTATCTGGGACTAAGAAAGGATAAAGAGTTTGTGCTTCCTGAAGGCCATTTCGTTTTTGATTTTGAACTTGGTAAGACCGAAGCGCTCGTAAGAATTCGGCAGCGGGATGAAAAACATGACCTTTCAAAGGAATCAAATGAACTGAGTATTCCAGTTCAACTCAAGGATAATTTGAAATTTCGGATTTATCATGTATCAGGTCTTAAGTTCGTTATTCTGGGGCATGGGGTGTCTCCTGAAAAGCTGCATGTTATTCAATTTACCGAACTTGACCTTGAAAATTATCAGCTTGGAAAAACAAAGAGGGTGACAACTGATCGTAGAACATCGCCCGGTTCAGTTTTGATGTCCTCGGTAAACAAGGAAAATGGAACAATAAGGTATGCATACGTTAC
>JBNKYR010000097.1:0-13071 GCA_050300995.1 Crocinitomicaceae bacterium
ACCTCCAGGACCGAGGGAGGTTCTTCGTCCACCCTGGTCAGGACATCTATGAAGGTCAGGTAGTAGGTGAACACAACCGCCCGGGCGATGTTGTGGTAAATCTTACCAAAGGGAAGAAACTGAACATCCGGGAGATTCCTCTGTTGATCGAAGCGGGTAACGTGGCCTTCACGGAGACGCTCTATGATCTAGCCGAACGCATTTCGGACAATGTGGAATATGCCGACTCAGCCAAACGTAAGGACATTCACCTGGCCGCAGTGTGGATCAACAACTTCACCAACCACATGGTGTACCAGGCACAGAAATACGCCCGACAAAAGAGCGTTTCACCTGAACTTCTCGATCCGCTTTTCAGGGAAACCGTTCGGAAATTAAGTGAACTAAGTGCGTTCGAAGCTCAGACCGGTCCAGCACGACGTGGTGATAAAGCGGTGATCGAAGAACACTTGCGCATGCTGGAAGGAACTCAGAAAGAACTCTACGAACTGATATCAAATAGCATTCTTCAAACATACTCCAGGAATGAATAGTTACAAGGAAAAACTTGCTGCCATCACCACCTTCATTTTTGATGTGGATGGTGTATTGACCAATGGTGATGTGATCCTCTTCGAGGATAAGGTTGTCCGCTCACTTAATTCCCGGGATGGCTACGCAATGCAATACGCCGCAAAAATGGGGTACCAGATCTTTATCATTACCGGTGGAACTTCCGAGGAGGTAAGAACCCGTTTACTGAATCTGGGAGCAACTGAAGTACGACTGGGATCAAGCAATAAACTCAGTGTATACGATAGCCTGAAAGCGGCCTATGGTTTCAGGAACGAACAGGTTCTTTACATGGGGGATGATATTCCGGACTACCATGTAATGCGACTGGTAGGCGTTTCAACATGTCCACAGGATGCCAGTGTAGAGATCAAAGATGTAGCCGACTATCAATCACCGTATAATGGCGGACGTCATTGCGTACGTGATGTGATCGAACAAACCTTACGTGTACAAGGAAAATGGTTCAATGAGGAGGCCTTCGAATGGTAGATCAGCGCTGAACCATCACTTTATTGCGAACAGCCTTCCCATTTTCTCCCCGCACTTCCAGCAAGTACCAGCCGGTTGGCAACATGGAAACATCGATGGAATTTTCGAACTGAAGCTCCTGTTTCGCCAGCACCTTGCCCGAAACGTCGTACAGCAGTGCTTCCGTCCAGCTGTTGTCCTCCGAATGGATCATGAGCTGTGTGGAGGCAGGATTCGGATATACGGAAAATGATTCCGGTTGTCCGGCTTCGGAAACAATGAGGATATCGTCTACAATAACATCCGTACCCGGATCAGGATAGCTGTCATTCGGTCCGATCTTCAATACAAAAGCTTCATTTCCTCCTGAAACAACACCGGTGGTATAGCCCACAGCGACTGCCGATCCGTCACTTGTCGGAATGATCTGTCCTCCGACATCCGGTCCTATGTGCGCCACACCGAAACCACTGGCCCACCACAAACCGGAATTGAACTTATGGATCAACAGATCCGTCCCTCCTTCAAAGGAACCTGCATCCTCGGTATGCGCCATCATGTAAAAATCTCCGTTCGATCCGTAGGGTGTCAATCCTACAAAGTTCTCGTCACCGGGGTTGTTCTGCTCGTAATAGCCCAGAGGAGTTCCGCCGTAATCCGTCCAGTAAAAATAAGAGTCGATACCATCCTTTGTCGGCGCCGTTGTTCCTCCCACTGCCAGAAAACGGTTCTGAGGTTCATCCACCACCAGTCCGTTGATCCAGTAATTTCCATTCACACCTGAGGTGTCTTCCCAGAAAACGGTCCCGTCATCTTTCAGATAAAGCATATACGCCTTGGACAGCAACGAGTCTTCTACCCAAACCTGTCCGCCAACCACAAACATAGAATCCTGATAACGCGCCAGACAGGTTGCATAATCGTCGCCGGAACCTCCGATGGTTTTGGTCCACAAGGTGTCGCCGTTTTTGTCCGTACGGACGATATAAATGTCTTTGTTGTCGGTGATATTGGAACTGGTCTCTCCCACCATCAAGATCCCGGTATCGCGGGTCAATGACGCATCGTGCACCTGCTCCCAACCTGTTCCTCCGATCGTTTTCTCCCATTCCAGATCTGCATTTTCGGCAACCTTGGCGATGTACATATCAAACCCTCCGTTCCCGTATGAATTCGTGTAGCCGCAAATGAAAAAGCCGAAATTCTTCTTGTACAACACACGTCTTCCCGATTCGATCTCCGATCCACCGTAATGTTTCGACCACTTGTAATTTCCCGCACTGTCGATCTTCAGCAGAAATGCCTGCGACGGGCCATCCTGAAAGCTGCTCGACGAACCCGTGATTACATAGCTGCTGTCTTCCAACTGCACGACCCCCTGGCCCATATCCGCTCCGTTATTTGTGAACAGCTTGAAGAACTTGATCTGGCCAAGTCCGGCTGTCGCAAACAACACAGCAAAACATATCGTTGTTAAAATGCGCATCTCAATCTTACAAAGAGTGATTGTCCACTGGCCTTTTTCCAGAAGAAACCAAGCAGGTTCTCCGAAGAAACACCAACGGAATAATTTCCAAATCTGAAGTCGCTGTACAAACCGGCCCGGAACTTCCCGAAACCTCCGTAAGCAGCATTCACGCCCAAACGCACCCAATCTGCCGGGTGATAATCCATCCCTGCAAACACATAAGGACTGTAAATAAGTGTTGGGTAGAGACGCAGTCCAAAGAACGACTGCAACTTCCCTTCATAGTGTTCATCAACAATCTTACCGATCTGCAGAAAGCCCGGAAGCAATACCCCACGACTTCTTTCCGAAGCCGTAATACCAAGGCTGTCAAAAATGGCAATTGTATCGGCGCTGAACAACGAGTTATCCCCCACCAGCTGACTGAACTTCAGTCCGGAATAGGTAATCGTCGTATCAATGGAATAATACTTCTGCTTCTCATACATATACGCGAAGCCAACATTCTGCGCCTGAAAACGAATGAATGCCTGTCGTTTCCCCCAGGTTACCGGCACTTTGAAATCAAGATCGAGACCGAGACCGATTCCCTGATTGAATTTCAGGTTTCGTTTCATCTCAATTTCACCATCCATTTCCAATACGACCTCATCACCTTCCGTATCCTGTGTGATCTTCATCGTTCTGAAATCTCCGGAAATACGGTCGCTGACATTATAAACATTCAGCGATACCACAGATTTCGTTCTGTTATCAACCAGTCCGAAACCAACTTTTTGAAAAGTCATAAAGCTGATGTCCGTTCCTGAAAAATCAATGGTTTCACCGAGATAACGCTCGTTTCCGTACATCAACAATCCGTAGAGATCCTTTGAATAAAGCATCCCTGCAAAACCCTGGTAACCACCCTTGATCACAAATCCCCAATCTTTCTTTTTGAAGATCTTCTTGTTGTAATTGCGGTACTCCATCTCTGCACCAAAAAAGGCTCCCATTCGATTGACTGCTTTATGTTTATCAAACGAATTGTCCTTGATCTCTTCGGTGATCATCCCACCGCGAATCACTTTTGAAAAGAGATCCCGCTGTACGGAGGTGGCGTAATAATCCAGTCCTGCATCAATGAAAAACTCCTGGGAATGTTGCAAAGTATCGTAACCGATCGGAATCAACTGCGCATTGGTACGGAATGCTCCCATAAGAATGATTCCGCAAATAAAGTATACTGCTCTTTTCATGCTAGAATCTGTTCTCTGTTACGAATTTTGTCTTCAGTTTGATACCAAGAAAAGCGCCGACGGGAATGTTCATTTGTTCATTCATACTTGTGGCCGGATCGATCGTATTAAACGCCGATTCAACCACAATTTTCTTCACATCGTTGACCACCGCCACAGCTTCTTCCGGAAGTACGAAATGAATTTCCGAATCGCACACATAGAAATTATACGAAGTATTCAACGAGCCATACAGCGACGATTTCAGTTCACTGGAACCAAGGACGGTATGAAGAACTGCTCCGTTTCCGTTCAACAACATCAGCTTCACCGTGCCTGAAATCGGGAATCCGTTGCTGGCTTTAAGGATCAGTTCTCCCGATTTCACGTGGGTCTTATCCGGATCCTGATTCAGCGTGATATCAAACGTATCTCTCAGCACCAGATCATACACACCAATGTTCAACGGCATGTTTGCCTTCATTTTGATCGTCAGCTTGCTGGTTGGAAACAACTCATCGTACCCACCGGAAACATTCCCCCATGGATTCAATTGCATGCTATACCCAAGACTGTGATTGGCCCCGAGATTTTCAATGTAGCTTTCAATATTGCTGTTGGAACTATTGAAATTGATCGATTTCACCGAAGGCACCAGCGAATTCCAGTTCCCCGTTGCCGGATCAATGTTAAACGATGTTCCCATCTGACCGCCTGTCAGGTTCACCGTGGTCCCCTGATTGTTGGTATTGCTCACGGTAAGAAGTGTCCCTTCCGCACTCACTTTGATTCCATTCTCAATCTCAAAAGTGATCGATGTACTCGGAAGATCGATCATCCCGGAAACAATGGAATTCATAACTTCCAGGAACACGTCGGTTGTATCAGAAACAATCTCGTTACCGAAATAACCCCGCGCATAATCAATCTCTACATCGCGGAACGTTGCTTTCACTTTGGTAATGTCGGCCGGTGTAATTGTAATGTTCGGGCCGCTGGCAATCGTAGATGCGATGATAACCGAACGCAGCTTGTTGGATTCACCACCTGAAATCCCTGTAAGATCAAGTGTATATCCCGAAAGATCAATTGTTTCCGTAGTAATCCCTGGATTCGATGGGGTTCCCGGAGGAGCAGAATACTGCGCTGTAAATGTAACACCATCCTTTGTCACCCCTGGCAACTGCACTGTAAAGTTAGTGGTCGTTCCCAAAGGGTTTTCCACGCGGACATCAATGTACCCGGCACGAAGGATCACCTTCTTCAACTGAATCCCCTGCATATTCATATCGTGCTCCTCCACTGAGTTCACGAAAGTTGCACCTGCCGGAATGTTCAATGATCCGGAAAAAGTGAAGGTCTCCTCAATCGTTGTATCCGGAATACTCACAAAATCAGCCACATTGAGATCGAACAACGTACGTGTAAGATCCAGTGAGTAAAAGCCACCCGACTCTACCAGAGTAGAATCATTCACCAGGTTTTCAAGAGAAAGTGTATCGTTGATCAATGGGGCACTCCAATCGGACTCCCAGACGGTGTCTTCTTTCTTGCAACTGGCGATCAGCAGCAGAAGGAATATGAAAGCGACAGTGTGTTTCATTGTGTTTAAGACGTTTTATAGTGTAGGTTCGTTGGTTTATTTGTTATTTATCAGGCCTTTTCCAGAATCGTTGCATAACCCTGTCCCACTCCGATACACATACTGACAAGCGCATAGCGCTTATTGGATTTCTGCAATTCAAGTGCAGCACTGTGCAGGATTCGTGCACCAGTCATCCCCAGTGGGTGCCCCAATGCAATCGCTCCGCCGTTCGGATTGATCCGCTCATCATCATCGGCAACCCCCATTTTTCGCGTACATGCCAGAACCTGAGCAGCAAATGCCTCATTCAATTCCAGGATATCCATCTGATCCAGTGTCAGACCTGAACGCTTCAGGACTTTCTCGGAAGCGTACACCGGACCAATTCCCATGATGCGCGGTTCCACACCTGCAATTGCGGCGCCGACAATACGTGCGAGTGGCTTCATGCCGTGCTCGTTCACAGCTTGCTCCGAGGCTACCAGTAACGCCGCGGCACCATCGTTCAGTCCTGATGCATTTCCGGCCGTTACGGAGCCGTCCTTTTTGAAAGCAGCACGCAAACCGGCCAACGCCTCCAGGGTGGTGGAAGGACGGGCAAACTCGTCTGTATCAAATATAATCGGGTCTTTCTTTCGCTGCGGAATAGAAACCGGAACGATTTCCTCTGCCAGACGCCCGGAAGCAATCGCTTTTGCAGCCTTTTGTTGCGACCACAATGAAAAACGATCCTGTGCCTCACGCTCAATACCGTACATCTCTACCAGGTTTTCTGCAGTTTGTCCCATTCCATCCGTTCCATACAACTCTTCCATTTTCGGGTTAATGAAACGCCATCCGAAAGATGAATCATGCATCTCCGAATCCCTGCCAAACGGTTTGGAAGCCTTTGAGATCACCCAGGGACCCCGGGTCATGTTTTCCACTCCACCTGAAATGTAAACATCTCCCGCACCATCCTTGATCGCACGCATTGCATTGATGGTAGAAGCCATTCCGGAAGCACACAATCGATTCACTGTTTCACCTCCTACCTGCCAGGGCAAACCGGCAAGCAAACCGGCCATTCGTGCCACATTACGGTTATCCTCCCCTGCCTGGTTCGCACACCCAAACAATACATCCTCGATCAACATAGGATCAAGTCCTGCATTCCGCTCCATGAGCGCCCGGATCACATGCGCTGCCAAATCATCCGTACGGATCGTTGACAATGAACCACCAAAATTCCCGATGGGCGTTCGTACGCCATCAACTAGAAAAACTTCCTTTGACATAGATTTTGTTTGATGTGCTAAATTAACATTTTTCCATTGTTGAAAACTTCTTAGACCACTTAGGCTCAAAGTTTGTATTTTGGGTTTCCAATTTTCAAAAAACCGCTAAACGTGATGAAACCTAAACATCTTTTGGTGGTGCTTTTCATCGGGACCGGACTTCTCTCCAATGCTCAGGTAGAAGAACTTACTCCTGAAGAACAAGCCTACCGCGATTCCATTACGGCCCTCAACCTGGAAAACCAGGCGATTGCCAACAGCCAGGAGGCCTATAACCGGGGAATCCAGTTATTCGCAGATAAAAAATACCCGGCAGCCATTGAAGAATTCCGCAAGTCGATCCAATTCGATCCGAATTTTACGGCAGCCTATTACAACAAGGGAGTTGCCGAAAATGAAACCGAGCGATTCGAAGAGGGGGTGAAAACACTTTCCCGACTGATCGAACTGAAGCCGGAATACTCCAAGGCGTATTTTCAGCGTGGACGATCTTACCAGGGATTGAACAACTACCTCGATGCCGAAAAAGATTATGAAAAGTCCATCAAGCTGGATGCTAGTAATCCGAAAGCATTCTACAATTACGGCACACTGCGCTTCCTTCAGCAGGATTACGATGGTGCGATTGAATACTTTACGAAAGCCATCAAACTCGATGAGAACTTTGTAAACGCGTACAATGATCGCGGCTCTTCGTACCGAATGAAGCAGGAATACACCAAAGCACTTGCCGACTACGAAACGGCCGTTCGTAAGAATCCGAACATGGCATTCGTATTGAACAACATCGGGACCACCAAATCCAAAATGAAGGATTTCACCGGTGCTCTTGCAGCTTTCAGCCGTGCCATCTCAGTGGATGCCAATTTCCACCTTGCATACAACAACCGCGGCGTGGTACAGATGAACCAGGGACGAATGGATGAGGCCGTGAAGGATTTTAATAAAGCATTGAGCATCAAATCCGATTACTCTCCTGCAGCGTCCAACCTTAGCGGAGTCTATTTCAAACAGAAGGACTATCAGAAAGCACATGACTTTGCGGAAAAGGCGATAAAAATGGATCCGAAAAATGCTGCTGCATACGTGAACCGTGGAATGGCTCGTGAGATGCTCCGCGACATGGACGGCGCTTGTGAGGATTGGCACAAAGCCAGTGAACTCGGCGATGAAACCGGTAAGAATTATTATTCAGGAAACTGTGGCATTTAAACGATTGAAGCGATGAAAAAAACACTTTTAACACTGGTAAGTCTGTTTTTCGCCATCACCTCAATGGCACAGAATGTTGACTTTAAGGCAGCGAATTTCAAGGACGATAAAGAGGGACTTAAAAATGCTACGGATGCCATCAAGGCAGGCGACGAGTTTTTTGAGCTCGCAAATACAGCTATTTTCGAGGTGCGCAGCCCGGGGCTCAACTACGGTAAAGCTCTGATAGAATATGAGAAAGCGCAGAAATTCAATCCAAAAAATGCTCTGCTGAATTTTAAGATTGGCGTATGTCACATCAATTCAACGTATAGCCAGAAAGGAATCAGTTATCTCTACGAAGCGTACAAACTTGATCCTGCCTGCGACCCGTTCATGAACTTCTACTATGCGAAAGCACTTCAACTGGATGGTAAATTCAATGAGGCTATCAAAGCATTTGAAGCTTTCGAAGCAGAATACCGCAAAGCTGATAACTTCGGTAAGTTCGTAAGTAAAGGGAAGAAAGAATGTCGCCTGGCAAGTGCCGCGATCCAAAATCCGATCCGTGCCTGGGTAGACAACGTCAAGGAGTTGAACACACCGAACAACGATTATGCGCCTTCCATTTCTACGGATGGTGGTGAGATCATCTTCACTTCGGATCGTCCGAACGGACACACTCCGAATGAGATCGGTGGCTACGACAAGGACATCTACTCCGCTTCAATGTCGGACGGAAAATGGTCGGCACCAAAACAACTGAAAGGAGGCGTAAATACCACTTCGGATGATATCTCCAACAACCTCAGCTATGACGGAACCAAAATGTTGTTACACCGTGAGGTTGACGGACAGTTTGATATTTTCGAGAGTTCACTGAATGGATTGAACTGGAGTGCACCGGTAGAAATGCCGTTCCAAATCTCTTCAAAGAAAGCGAACGAAGTATACGCGGCATACAGCGAAGACGGCTGGAGTATTTATTTCTCCCGCGACCATGCGGAGCGTGAAAACGGTTTTGAGGTCATGTACAGCAGTATGCAAAGTAAGATCCAGAAGAATTACATGGCTGCACAAATGATCTCTACTGTCAACAGTAAATTTCACGATGGCCCGGTGTACATTACCCTTGATGGTGAAACCATGTACATTGCTTCCGAAGGAGGCGACTCTTACGGAGGATATGACATTTTCGTATCGGAGCGTACACAGGGAACATGGTCGAAACCAGTGAATATGGGATATCCGATCAATACACCTTATGATGACTTTTTCTTTTCCACTACGGCAAACGGTAAGTACGCTTACATTGCGTCCAACCGCGAAGGTGGTCAGGGAGGATTTGATCTCTACAAAGTGACCTTCTGGGGACCAGAGAAGACACCTGTGGCTTCTACC
The DNA here is from genome assembly GCA_050300995.1 of Crocinitomicaceae bacterium. Classification (GTDB taxonomy): domain Bacteria; phylum Bacteroidota; class Bacteroidia; order Flavobacteriales_D; family Crocinitomicaceae; genus UBA4466. The sequence continues at coordinate 9,163 of JBNKYR010000097.1, forward strand.
GAAGATTATCTGCTCGCTTCCATCGTAAACCCGATGAAGGACAACTCAATTGAGTCTAAAGTAGACGTAAACAAGAAATCGTTTACCGTATTCAAAGGGATGACCATTGACGCCATGACCAAGAAACCGGTTCAGGCTGACATTGAAATTACCGATAACGCTACCGGAAAGATCATCGAGACTTTCACTACCAACAGTGCAACCGGTAAATTCATCATTACCCTTGCCTCCGGGAAGAACTACGGTATTGCTGTAAAGGCAGAAGGTTACCTTTTCCATTCCGAAAACTTCGATATCCCGAATGGAGCAGCCGACAATCTGGTAAACAAAGTGATCGAGCTGAAGAACATTGCGATCGGAAGCAAAATTGCGCTGCGCAATATCTTCTTCGACACCGGAAAATCTACATTGCGGCCTGAGTCCAATGCAGAGCTTGAGCGATTGGTTAAACTGATGAAGGATGTTCCTTCCCTCAAGATTGAAATTTCGGGACACACGGATAATACCGGTTCAGCCTCACTGAATGAAACACTTTCTCAGGATCGTGCACAGGCAGTAGTCAACTACCTCAAAGGAAAAGGCATTGCTGCCAACCGGATGACGGCCATGGGTTACGGATCCTCCCGCCCCATCGCTTCAAACGGCACCGCCGACGGCAGGCAACAAAACCGAAGAACGGAATTCGAAATTACAGGAAACTAAAATCAGACGCCCGTGGAAACGGGCGTTTGTTCATTGAACACTATGCAAACAGAATCAGGCACATTTAAGCTGACATTTTTAGGAGCCGCAGGAACGGTTACGGGCTCTAAAACACTTTTGGAAATCAACGGATACACCGTAATGATCGATTGCGGTATGTTTCAGGGGCTGAAAGAGCTCCGGAATCTCAACCGTGCTCCCTTCCCGGTTGACCCGGCTAAAATTGATGCCATTGTACTCACGCATGCCCATCTGGATCACTGTGGATACATCCCCTTGCTCGTGAAAAAAGGATTTCGTGGCGACATCCACTGCACGCATGCAACACGTGATCTGACGGAGATCATTCTGAAGGACAGTGCCAAGATCCAGGAAGAAGATGCGGCAAGAGCCAACCGCTACAAATACTCGCGCCACGATCCGGCGGAGCCATTGTATACGCAGAAAGATGTGGAAGAGGCCCTGGATTATTTCGTTCCGCACAACTTTCATGAATGGGTGATCCTTCACAACGACATTAAGTTCGAACTGGTGAACAACGGTCACATTCTTGGATCCGGAATGGTCAACATGCGGGTTTTCGATCACAAAATGGTTTTCTCGGGAGACATGGGACAAACAAAGCCGATGTTACTTTACCCGGCGACCAAACCCGAAGAGGTCGATTACCTCGTACTGGAATCTACATATGGTGACCGTTTGCACAAGCATGGTGATACCAAAGAAGAATTGTTGCAGGTCATCGAAGAAACGCTGAAACGAAAGGGCATTTTGATGATCCCTTCATTTGCTGTTGAACGCACTCAGGAACTGCTGTACCTCATCTATCAGTTGCGCAAGGAAGGACGTATGCCGAATGTGCCCGTCTATCTTGATTCCCCGATGGGAGTGCATACAACGAAGGTGTACAACAATTACAAAGAGTTGCAGAACATCTCTCATTTTGAGCTCAGCCGAATTTACGATGAGGTTAAGTTCATCGATGATGCCGAATATTCAAAACAGGTGTGCCTTGACCGGTCGCCGAAGATCGTACTTGCCGGTAGCGGAATGATTGAAGGTGGGCGGATCATCCATTACCTGAACAATCACATGGGAGACCCGAGAAACACTTTGCTTTTCGTCGGATACCAGGGAGAAGGAACACGCGGAAGAACGATCGTCAATGGCGGTCGTGAGATCAAATTTTTCGGAGAGTATCACCCCGTTAAATGCCAGATCAGATCACTTTCAGACCTCTCGGCTCACGGGGATCAGGAAGACCTGCTAAACTGGCTCCGTTCGATCAGGAAGAAACCCAAATTCATCTTTCTCAACCACGGAGAAATGCATCAGGCAGAAGCGCTCTGCGTAAAGATCCAAACCGAACTCGGATTGGAATGTGCCGTTCCGACCATGTACGACGAATTCACGATCCCTTTCTGACATGTTCAAGAAGATCGCCGAAGACGATATCGCCTTTTTTCATTCCTTACTGAACGAACGGTGCTCGGTGAGTGATGAGGATCGTGAGAAGTACAGTCACGACGAAACGGAAGACATTTCAATTTTACCGGACATTGTACTGAAACCCGATACACCGGAGGAAATTTCGACGATCCTCAAGTACTGTAACGAACACCAGATCTGCGTGACACCTTCCGGTGCCCGCACCGGACTCAGCGGCGGAGCAATCCCCGTTCATCAGGGTGTTGCGCTTAGCATGGAGCGCTTTAACCGGATCCTATCCATTGATGAGAACAATCTCCAGGTAATCACCGAACCCGGAGTGATCACGCAAGTTCTCCAGGATGCCGTTCGCGAAAAGGGTCTTTTTTATCCTCCTGATCCTGCCAGTCGCGGAAGCTGTTTTATCGGCGGGAACATTTCGGAAAATTCAGGAGGCCCCAAAGCTGTTAAATATGGCGTTACGGCCGATTATGTGCTCAGTCTGGAAGTCGTATTGCCCAGCGGAGAAATTATCCGGACCGGGGCCAATGTGCTGAAGAATGCCACAGGTTACAACCTGACACAACTATTGGTCGGTTCCGAAGGAACGCTGGGCATCATCACGAAGATCGTCCTCCGTTTGATCCCGCATCCGACCCACGATCTGCTCATGCTCGTCCCCTTTTATTCAGCCGAACAAGCTTGTGAAGCCGTTTCAGCCATTTTCAGGGCAGGTTACACACCAAGCGGTCTGGAATTCATGGAGCGGGATGCACTGGTCTGGACAGCTTCCTTTTTGGGAGAAACAAGCATTCCCATTGCCGACAATCATGCAGCGCATCTGCTGATCGAAGTGGATGGTTTTGACCCTGAACAACTGATGAACGAATGCTCCGGCATCATGGAGGTCCTGGAGGCCTTTGAAACAGACGAGATCCTCTTTGCGGAATCCCAGGCACAAAAAGATGCTCTCTGGAAACTGCGAAGAAGTGTTGGAGAGGCAGTAAAAGCGAATTCCATCTACAAAGAGGAAGACACCGTGGTGCCGCGTTATGCGCTTCCTGAACTCCTCAATCACGTCAAACGAATCGGAAAGGCATATGGGTTCACATCCGTTTGCTACGGACATGCCGGAGACGGAAACCTGCACGTAAATATCATTCGCGGAGAACTCAGCGACCAGCAATGGAACGAAGAACTCCCGAAAGCCATCCGGGAATTGTTCGGAGAAGTTGTGAAGTTAGGAGGAACTATTTCCGGTGAACACGGAATCGGACTTGTACAACGACCGTACATGGACATTGCATTCGACCCGAAAAGTTTGGAACTTATGCGTCAGATCAAGCAGATCTTTGATCCGAATGGCATTCTGAATCCCGGTAAAATATTCTAATTCTTCAGGAAATCGAGGTTTCCGGACTTCATCTGACCATAGGCACGGCTCAGATAGGCCAGCATCATGCGCATGGCATCAAATGCCTCTTCCGTTTCGGCACTGATCTCCTTTTTCTGCAGACGGAGCAACAACTTCATGTACAGGGCATGGAAAGCGATCTCAATGTGGTTCTTGTCTTTCAGATTGGATTTCTCACGAAACTCCTCGATGTATTTTGTAGCACGGTCGTACACATCCCGGTACTTCTCGTCCTGCGTCATATTCAGCAAGGTATTATGGAGGTAAGAGATCTCTACAAGAATCTCCCGAAGATCGAGCAGGTGCCCCGATTTTTCAATACGCTGCTCTTTCATCTGGCGGATCAGACCTTCATACCACTGGCG